>JAJNBN010000011.1 GCA_021156225.1 Verrucomicrobiota bacterium
CGGTACGTTTTGACCATGGAACTGATAAATGGCCGCATAAATCAGCAGCATGAGGCCGTAACCGAGATTGAAGGTCAGCCCGCGAAAACTGAGCACCGTGGCGCGATGGCGGGAATCCACCCGCTGATTCAGATAATGGGACATGAAGAAATTCATGAAACCCATGGCGATGCGCATGAGAAAAGGGAACACCAAACCAACATAAGGAAACGCAAAGCCGAGACCGATCAGTCCCAAGGCATTGAGGATGGAGACGACCGTGAAGTTAAATCCTTGGGGCCGGTTCTCCGCGAGCCAGCGTGACAGGATGGGCAGGCCAAAGCCCATCGCGGCGAAGACCGCTCCGATGATGCCGAAGGAAAATTCCGGCAAGTTGATGAGCCGATAATACTCGGAACCGACGGTGAGATAGACGCGCGTGAAGCTGTCATGCAGCAACCCGACAACCAGCAGTCCCAGCACAGCAGGTGTGCGAAGAATCCAACCACCCGCCTGGCGCATCAGATCCAAGGTGCCACTGGCTTCGGCAGTTTCCTGATGGGTCACCAGTTTCGCTTCGCGCAGATTCAAGCACGCAAAGAAGATGACCAAGGCGGAGCCAAGCGTGAGGATGATGGGCAGCCGCATGGTGAATGACTTGGTCACCTGCCAGTCCATGCCCAGCATGCCGCCGATGGATTGAATGAAGATGGGGTCAAACACGGCGGCACCGATGAGCATCGCCACCGTGAAGGCCAGTGCCTGCCAGCGCATCATGATCTCCAGGATACGCGGCCATTCCGCCTGCAAGCCCACTTCGACGAGGGAATCATACGCAAGTGCTTCATCAGCCCCGCTGGCGAGAGCTTCCGCCGCACCGCTCAAGATGCGGTTCAAGAGAAACGCTCCGAGCACCAACGCATGATTGCCCACAGGAACAAACGCGATGAGGGCCATCTCCAACACCATGAGTGCGCAAGCAAGCTTCACCATGAGGCTGCGGCCGAAGCGGTCTGCCAACGCGCCAGAAGGAACTTCGAGGCCGACAATCGCCAAGGCCCAAGCGACATTCAGCAACGCGAACTCGCCCATGGTGAGGCCGTAGTCGAGGAACATCACCGCGAAAACCGGGTAGTAGAAGCGCGCGTTGAAGAGCATCCGGAACAGCACAAAAAGCCGTACGTTCCGGGGATACTTCGATAGATTCATGCGCTACGTTGCTGAGCCGTAGCGAAGGTAGGAGCGCCAGACCACTTTGGCCAGCGAGAAGCAACGTGCTCGATGGCGAAGAGCACGCCTACGCGTAGCTGCCCGTGATGTAACTCTCCAACTGGCTGATCGTGGAATCTTGCGCGGCGATGACCCACTTGATCAGGTCCCCCAAGGAAACGACACCGACGATGACACCATCTTCCACTACGGGAACGTGCCGGATGCGTTTCTCGCTCATCACGCGCATGACGTCATCGACGGAGGCGTTTATGGGCGCAGTGACCACGGGTGTGGTCATGATCTCTTCCACGAGAGTTTGCCGCGATTGCCGGCCGCGCAGAATCACTTTGCGCGTGTAATCGCGTTCGGTAAGCACGCCGAGCAAAGCGCCATCCCGCATCACGAGCACCGAGCCGACATTATGGTCGGCCATGGTTTGAATCGCCTCATAGACGGTCGCGTGTGGTGAGATGCTCCAGACGGCGGTCTTCTTGTTATTCAGCAGGACGTCGAGGGTTCCTTGAATTTGCATGGCGGTTCTGTTGGTTGGGCGGGAAACCCAGCCGCGGGCGGCAGCCCTGAAAACCCCTTACCACCACGCAGACGGAAATTCCCTCGCGGGTTTGGTGATTTGATTATCTAAAAGATAGCTTCGGCTGGATTCGCGCGCAAACGTGAAAAGGATTTATTTTCCGCTGAGCCATTGGCGAAAAAGGAACAATTCTGACGCGCTCCGCCTGGCCCTCACCCATTTTGCCCAGCCTGGTTCTCGCCACAACACTCGACACGCGCTCGTTTGCCACTTATGTTGCGCCCATACCTGAACGCGCTTTTTGGATGGCAAAGCCGTCTCTGCCCAACGGCGGAACCTTTGCCTCCTTCATGCGCCCGGGGTGGGCATAAATGGAATTGTTGCAAGTAACATATCAAGGACCCGGGGTGGATGATCCCGAATTGTTCGACCTGCTGCCGCCCGAACTGCGTGCCTTGCTCGAACAGATCAACGGCTTCGTGCAATTCGGCGGCGGACTGCATGTCCGCGGCGCCAGCCGCGATCCCGATTGGCATTCCCTGCGCCGCGCCTGGATGAGCGATCACGCTTTTCACACGTATTACCGGGCCATGGGCGCCACGGACATCCCCTTTGGCCAAGATTACCTCGGCAACCAGTTCCTCCTGCGCAACGGTCTCGTAGCCCGGATGGAAGCCGAGCTGGGCCATGTGACCGAGCTAAACCTCACGCTGCCGGATTTCATCGAGGCCGTGCAGGCGGATCCTAATGCGACCCTCAATCTGGAACCGCTCTGGGACTTCCAGCGCGATAATGGCCCGCTCGAACCCGGCGAACTCCTCCATGCCGATCCGCCTTTGTGCAGCGACCAGGCCATGGTCGGCTTCACGCTCACCCGCAAACCCGCCGTGCAACACCTGACCGATTTGCGGAGCTATTACACCAAAATCAAGGTCATGTCCGATACCGGCCGTATCAATGCGAAGAAATAACGTCCGCGCTAATTCCCCTTCAAAAAACCGATCAAATCCGCCAGTTCCTGTTTCGTCATCGTTTTCTCCAATTCCTGCGGCATCAGCGACAAACTCGTCGAGGCCATCGACGCTATGTTCGCCCGCAATATCGTATCCTCCTGTCCCAAGGCCCGCTTCAACGTCACACTCGAAGTCGTCTCGGACGCCAGTAGTCCCGTGATGCTCGTGCCATCTTTCGTCTCCACATCGTAACTGATGTAGCCGGGATAAATCTCATACTCCGGCACCAAGATGTGCAGCAGCAATACCTCTGAGGTCTGATTCTTCACACCGGTAAGGTCCGGCCCCACGTTCGCCCCATCGCTGCCCAGCTTGTGACATGACGCACACGCTTTCTTGAATATCTCATGGCCATTGGCCGCGTTCGCTTTCAGTGACAACACTGCCTTGTATTCCTCGTAAACTTTCATGCGATCACCGCCGCCGCCGCTCTGAAACAACGCCTCCGAGCGCGTGCGGATTTTTTCATCCTTATGCTTCGTCAATTGCGTCCGTCGCGCGGGTGTGAGCGACCACGTCTGCACATGGCCCGCTTCCACCGCATCCAGCAATGCCGGCAGGAAACGCACCTGTGACATCACCGTGCCCACCGCCGCTTCCCTCACTGGCGGTGAATACGCCCGCCACCGTTCCCGCGTCACCAGCGCCTCGCCCACCTTCGCTTCGTTCATAGCCCCCAGCGACCGTATCGCCGCGATCTGCAATTCCCCCGTCTGCTTCGGCCCGATGAGCCCCAGCAAAATCTCCCCCGCTTGCGCGTAATCCGCCTGCGCCAGCAAACTGATTGCCGCGATGCGTTGGGCATCACCTGCCTCCACGTCCTGCACCGTTTTCAAGGCGCGCTCGAACAATCCATTCACCACCGCTGCTGCTTCGGCCGAGTAACCCGTCTCCATCGCCACCAAGTTCAGCACCGGCGAACTCGCCTTACCCTTCACCTTGCCGCGCAATCCTTCCGCCACGCCGCTAAGAAATGCCAGTGGCCAATCCGGCTCCGCCTTCGGGTCCACCAAGGTGATCAGATAAATCATCCGCTCCGGGATCTGGCTCGCGGCCAGGATCTGCCCCATCGATTGCATCAAGACCGGGTTCACCGGCGTTCCCCGATTTCCCTCTTCCACCAATCCCTTGAAAAGCTCGTTCGCCTGATCCCCGATGGAACTCAACACCGCCGCTCGCGTCCACTTGTCCGCACCATCGCGCAAGGCGATGTGCAAGAGCGGCGTCACGATGCGGGAATCTTTTCCTTCACCCAAGGCCAGCGCACATTGGAACCGCACCCGCGCATCGCTGTCATTCGCCGAGCGGCTGATCACCTCCACCAGAAATTGCGACTCCGTATAACTCTTCTCCGCGATCACCAATCCCATCTCCCGGATATCCGGCGAAGAATTTCCCAGCAACGAGCGCATGAAATTCTCATCCCGCGGCCGCACGGCGAACGAGGCGGAGATCGCCGCCGCCGCGCCATATTCATTCCCCCGGGTGCGCGCCAGCCGTTGCATCTGCGTGCGGCTCATGCCTTCCGGATTTTCGATCAAGCGCCGACGTGCCACCTCGCGCACCCAACCGTTCGTGGACATCAACAGATCCATCGCCTCGTTCGCGTCCAATTTCGCCAGCTTCGGCTGACGCCCCTTCGCCAATTCTTTCTCCGCCACATCCACACCCACCACACGATAGATGCGTCCCATGTTCTTCCCGCTCTCGAAGTCCGCCGTCGCCCGGATGTTCTCCGGCAGATACTGCGGATGGTCCAGCACGCGCCGGTACATATCGCAGATATACAGCGCGCCTTCCGGTCCCGTCGTCGCATACACCGGGCGGAACCAGCTATCCGCCGTCGCCAGAAAATCCGCTTTGTCATCCGCCGGTTCGGAACGGAACGTGGAACCATTCACCGTCAGCACCTGCCGTTGCACCAGATTTTGCGCCGGTTCACACACGAACACATCGCCCACATGCCTCGGCGTCAAGGCACTGCCGTAAAAGATATGACTCCCGCACGCCGAAGTGAACGACCCCGCATGCGGCGCACTCATCAAGCTCGGCATGTAAGACGCCGTCGTACTATCACTGCTCAAAGGATGCACCCGCCCCGCATCACCGAAAGGAGCCACATCCTGCACCATCTCGGAGAAAGCATAGTGCGGATTCCGCTTCAAATGCCGCGGTTCCAAGACCACTTGCTGCAATGGATTGCGATTGGAAGTCGTGAAGCGCCGTCCAAACGCGTCAAACGTCATGCCATATTGCCCCGTACCACCCAACACTTCGAATTCCATCGTGCGGGGATTGAAGCGCGAATCATTCTTCGTGAACTTCACCGCTGCCTGCTGCGGATTCTTCGGCGACGTGATCTCCCCACCCGTCAAACCGCTCGTGAGATAGATCCAACCATCCGGCCCCAGCGTCGGGTGACTCACGCGCAATTGCGTCGTCTGGTTCGTGCCGAAACCCGTCAGCCACACCTCCCGCACATCCGCCTTGCCATCGCCATTCGTATCTTTGAAATACAAAATATCCGGCGCACACGTCACGATCCAGCCGCCCTGCCACCGCTGCAATCCATTCGGATAAGTGAGGCCGTCCGCGAACACCGTGCGCTTCTCGTAGTAACCATCGCCATCCACATCCTCCAACTGTGCCAAGACGCCTACCGGTGGCTTGCCCTCACCCGGTCCCGTAGGATACCCGCGATTCTCCGCCACCAGCATCTTCCCCGACTCATCCCACGCCACCGCCACCGGACTCGCGATCTGCGGTTCCGCCGCCGCCAGCTCCAGGCGCAACCCGTCCTCCAGCTTGAACCGCTTCAACGCCTCCTTTGCCGGCACTGCCACATCCGCCGCCCCGAGCGACACCACTCCCGCCAGCCACACCATCGTCATCGCCATGACGACTCCGGTCCTGGTCATTTCGCCCCGTGTCCGACCTGTGAAATTCATTTGCATAATATCAACTCCCACCTTCCCCTCGAAGCAACGAGAAAACCGACGCTCCCGCCGCCCAATAATTCAACCATTCAATCGTCCTCGTCGTCGTTCTCGTCCTCGATTTCCCCAATCCCCCGTAGCGCCCGCATCCTGCGCACCGTACCTCCGGCGTCCCGCCCGCTCCCCGGGTAAGGACCGGTTCCAGCCGGTCCCAAACCAAGACTCCCACCGCCGCCCACCCAATAAACCCCGGCCACCAGCATCCCGCCAGCCCGCTCTCCGTTTCCTTGAGCTTTGAGTTTTGAACTTTGAGCTTCATCTCATAATCCATTCTTCATTTTCTACGGGATAGGCTACCAAGGTCACTAGGACATCCGCTGTCCTACACCCCTCCCTTAGAAAAATATTTAAAACCACATTAACCCATTGAATGCGAGATACTTATGCTGGAAATCACCCCTTAAAAACCAAAATCCCTGAAAAATAATTCACCCAAAACCACAAAACCAGGCCTCCCTCGTACGGGGCGCGGCTCCGTGAGCCGCAGCAACTTCAAAACGCCACCGGACCAGCGATAAACCCCGGCACCTACCCGACCCCTCCCCCGGGGCGCGAGTGCCTTGCCCCGTGCCGATAGCTCGACATCCACCCACCACCCTCTCCCCACCCCTTTCAATCCACCTCGGCACTTGTACATTAGTGCCGAGGTATTCTACCAATTTCCTCCTTCGGACCCAAGCAGCCAGCCAACGTCCCCCGCCACCCACCACCGCCCTTTCCTCACCCGCTTTTGATCACACCCCATTCCGCACTGGCGCATCCCGGTACTGCCCTCGAGTTGTCCTTCGAGGTGAAGCGCACGGTAACGCTCCAATCTCCCTCGCCCCTCGGAGGGGAGAGGGTCGGGGTGAGGGGTGCCCGCCTTCCTCCCTTCGCCTTCCTCCCTTCGCCTTCCTCCCTTCGCCTTCCTCCCTTCGCCTTCCTCCCTTCGCCTTCCGATGCCGTGTCAGGATACCCCATTCCACACCCCGCCCCATCTTGGAATTGAACCTCCCAGCCGACCCGCTAACCTAAAGCCATAACGATGACCAAGGTTCTCCCCTTACTGCTCTTGCTCCTGCTCACCGGCTGCGCCAGCCCGTTGGTGGATGCACCGCGCCTTCGGGAAATCGCAGCCGAACGGGACTTTGAAAACCTCTACTATTGCGGAACCAAGCACGACGTTCACCACTTCACCTTGGCGCGAGAAAAACAATTCCCCTATCACTTTCGCCTCCCCGCCTCTGAATACCCGCTCAAAAAGCCGTTTCCCAAAACCTCCAACCGCTCCGCTTGGGCACCTCTGCTGGTAAGTCTCTATGATGGGACATCGGAATTTCGCGGTGTGGGGGGATCACGCTTGCCACCGCCACCCCACTATCAAACATCCTCCATCCATCACCCCGATTGGCTCGACCAGCAAAAGTGGTGGACTGGCCTAACTAACGGTCAACTCACTTACCAGCGTTTCATCGAGTTGAAAGACACGGATCACACCATCGTTGATTCATTTGAAGCCGCCCGTGCCAGCGGAAAGCGTTACCATGCCTGTTTTCGCATCAATGGCATCCACCTTCTTGGTGATGCGCAGCATAAACTCACCAATAGCAGCCAGGTCTTCTACGGCCCCGACTTCGAATGGCTGCCCGATGGCCGGTTGCGCAGCAAAAGTTTTCATTACGGCAATGGCCTCAAAGAGCATCACTGGCTGGATGCCAACGGCCGCCCCGTCTGCTCCATTTACTCTGACCATCATGCCAATACCTTAACCATGCTGCGCTATGACACCTCCGGCGAAGTCGCCATGCGCAGTATCGGGCCTGAACAAGAAAACGACCCCGAACGCCCAGCTAAGGGTGAAGTAGAATACTTCATCGGCGACCGAAAAGTGACTCAGGACGAGTTCATCGGTGCCTTCCGCAAATACCGCAGCGAAGACATCGTGGGCAATCGAACACAGTTAACCAAATAGCTGCCCCCTCGTCCGCTTCAGGGCCAACGGCCCGCCCTGTTACAGCCTGGGGTGGAGCCCGCCCCCAGCGGGCGCAGCCCCAGGTTAGCGCCCACACAAATCACCAGCCCTGAAGGGGCGGGATACGGCGCCATTCCACACCCCGCCCCATCTTGGAATTGAACTTCCCCACCGATCCGCTAACTTAAAGCCATAGTAATGACCAAGGCTCTCCCCTTACTGCTCTTGCTCCTCCTCACCGGCTGCGCCAGCCGCTCGGTGGATGCCCAGCGCTTCCATCAACTCACAGAAAAGCAAGGCATGGGCCATCTATTCTACTGCGGAACCAAAGAGGGGCATCATTATTTTGCGGAAAAGTATTTTCTAAAACCCACCAAACGTTATCGCACGCCCGCTTACAATCATCCGATCTTCAACACCTTTCCCAAGACCTCAGACGGTAGTGCATGGGTTCCATGGCTGGTGGATTTAAGCGACAGCGTCCACGGTCTGCGCGGTGAAAACGAATTGCGCCTGCCTTTACCCACCCATTCAAGTCTGCCCGCGATATATGATGACTTCTGGCTGAACCAGACGAACTGGCCCTCTGCCTTAACCAACGGCCACTTAACTTACCGGTTTGATGTTTCCTTCCAAGAATCATCCGGCGTCTATGGTTCTGCTGATAGTTTTGCAGTTGGTCATGCGAGCGGCAAACGCTATTCCACCCGTTATGTCTTAAATCCTAAACACGCATCAACAGACGCACCTCATAAGCCAGAAAATTGGACTCAGATATTCTTCGGCCCTAACTTCGAATGGCTCCCAGATGGCCGCGTTCGCATGAAAACGTATCACCACGCCAATGGACTGACAGAATATCATTATCTGGATGCGAACAGCAGACCGGTCTTTTCCAATTATATCGATTATCGTTCCAACACCTCCATCATGCTCCGCTATGACGTCTCAGGCGAAGTCGCCATGCGCAGTATCGGGCCTGACGAAGAGAACAACCCCAATCACCCATTCAAAGGCAAAGAAGAATACTACATCGGCAACCGAAAAGTGACCTCCGAAGAATTCATCAAAGCCTTCCGCCAATACCGCCGCGAAGACATCGTGGGCAACAAGAAGCAGTAAACCACCATGCCGAAAAACTGCGCCCCGCATCCTGAAACCCGAACCCCACCGGGGTTCAAATAAATCAGCCCAGGGTTGGCCTGCGACGCAGGAGCAGACCTACCCTGGGTGACCGCATTAAGATTCCCCCTACCCGGAACGGGTTGCGTCCCAAATCTTACACCACTCCTTGCGTGCGAGTCCCTCGATGCTTCAGGGCCAACGGCCCGCCATGTGACAGCCTGGGGTGGAGCCCGCCCCCAGCGGGCGCAGCCCCAGGTTAGCGCCCACACAAATCACAAGCCCTGAAGAGGCGGGACAACACCCCCACCTCCAGCATTGCAGCCCCCGACCGTTCAGGTAAACTCCCCCTCGAGCCAAAGGAAAATCCATGTCATCAAAAAACCGCCCACTCCACGTTACTCTTAGAGCTTGGCTGCTGGTCATCCTCCTGCACCTCGGCGTGAGCCACGGTCATGCCCAGACCAACACATCCACCAATATCGTGGCCTTTACTTTCACCAACATGGAAGCGTCTGACATGTTCGAGATTTACCACCGGTTGTCAGGCCTTGAAGTGGTGATCTCCCCGGGCGCCATGTCAGCAAGCAGACGCACAGTCACCGTGTCGGTGTCCGGCAAGACTTCCATGACCAATGCCGAAGTTTGCCAACTCCTCGAAAAGCCCTCCGCGAACAAACCGGTTTGATCATCACCAAGACCGATGACAAAAAGGCCACCGTTACCTTCGACGCCAATCTGCCCATCAAACCGGTCGCGCCACCTCCTCCTCCAGCAAAAGTGATCCGCACCAACACTCCGACCTCATCAGCACCTCTCCCTCCTCCACCGGCCAATAAGAAGTAGCTGTTTGACCACCATGTCCACCTACCCCCACAACTCCGAGCGCGCCCAGACCGAGCTGATGTCCGCCGCCTATCATGGCGACACGGAAGAAGTCACCCGCTTGCTCGCCTTCCCGTGCGACATCGATGCCCAAGACCACGATGGCCTCACCGCGCTGATGTATGCCGCCATGGAAGGCAAGACCGAGACCGTCTCCTGCCTCATCCAGCATCAAGCAAATCTCGAACTCCAATCCGCCCAACGCTACACCGCCCTCCTCTATGCCGTTCGTGCCGGCCACACAGAAACCGTCCTATCCCTCCTCCACGCGAAAGCCGATCCCGATGTGCACGGCGACTACGCCACCTTCGATACCCCGCTCACCCTCGCCGCGTGGCACGGCTACTTCCCCATCGTGAAAGCCCTCGTCGCCGCCGGTGCCGATGTCAGCCTCCACGGCGGCTACGCCCAACTCACCGCCGAATGCATCGCCCGCCAGGAAGGCCACCACGAGATCTCCGAGTTTCTCTGCTACCACGAAAAACGCACGGCAGTTTAGAGCCGGAGCGCGCGCTTCTCTGAATGCTTCTCGAACCCCAACGGGGTTCAAATCAATCAGCCCAGGGTTGGCCTGCGACGCAGGAGCAGACCTACCCTGGGTAACCGCGTTAAGATTCCCCTACCCGGAACGGGTTGCGTCCCAAATCTCACACCACTCCTTGCGTGCGAGTCCTTCGATGCTTCAGGGCCAACGGCCCGCCCTGTTACAGCCTGGGGTGGAGCCCGCCCCCAGCGGGCGCAGCCCCAGGTTAGCCATCCTCACAAACCATCACGCCCTGAAGGGGCGGTATAAATCCGCCTTTTCTCTCCTCCCCCTCCTGCTACCTTTTCCCGTAAAGGCCTGACCCTCGATGCCACGCAAGAAACAATCGCCCAAACGGAAATCTGCTTCGCTCAAAAAGAAGCCATCCCTCCCCGGGATGCCGCGCGGCGCGATCAAGGCCGACCTGTCCAAACACGCACCACACAACTCCTACGGCCCGCCTCTCTGGTATCTGGACCAGCATAACAAATGTGTGGATTGCCGCCGGGAATTCATCTTCACCGCCCGGCAGCAACAACATTGGTTCGAGATCCTGAAAATTCCCATCCATGTCTACGCCAACCGCTGTCCCGGCTGCCGGGCCAGACGCCGCGCAGAACTCGCCGCCCAAAAGAAACACATGGAGGAAATGGCGAAACGCCCACGACATCCCAACGAAGCCTTCTTCCGCAAGAAGGCGAAATAGCATTTCATGTCCCTCATCATCTTCGACATCGACGGCACCCTCACCCAATCCGTGCAAGCCGACGACATCTGCTTCGTGCGCGCCCTCGCCGAGGTCTGGGATTTTCACGGCATAGACACGGACTGGTCCAAATACCAACACGTCACCGATGCCGGCCTGCTGCACGAACTCCACGAGACCCGCAAAGGCCGCTCACCGTCCCTCGCTGAACTCCACGCCTTCCGCGATCACTTCCTCACCCTGCTATCCCAGATGCTGGCGGAGAACCCCGTCGCCCCCATCCCCGGCGCACCGGAACTGCTCAATCACTTGCCTCTTCATACCCCCTACCGCGTCGCCCTCGCCACCGGTGCCTGGGGTGATTCCGCCCGCCTAAAAATGGCCAGCGCCGGGATGCGCTTTGAAGATCACCCCGCCGCCTCCTCCGATGACGCCCACGACCGCGAATCCATCATGCAGATCTCCCGTCAGCGCGCTACCGAACGCTTCGGCGCACGCGAGCAGGTAATCTATATCGGCGATGGCGTTTGGGATGCCCGTGCCTGCCGCGCCTTGGGCTGGCCCTTCCTCGGCATCGGCTCCGGTGCGCGCGCCACACGCCTGCAAGCAGAAGGTGCCGTCGCTGTCCTGCCCGACCTCTCCGATCAAGCACGCTTCCTGGAGGTATTACACACCACCGTCCGCACGTAGCGTGTTCGCTTTTTCCAGCACGATCAGGCATCTGCCTCCGAACAGCTTCGGCCAACGTGTCAATCCGCCGTCCACCTTCTCCACGAAGGGCATCCATTGCAGCGGATAAAAAGCCTTCCGGCTGAACCCACCCGCCAAAAAATACGCGAATGCAGCAAAGGCTTCGCAACGACTAACTTTCCACCCCTCCGGCCAACCCGCCCACTCCCGCCGGAAAAACAGCCGCGTCGTGTTCCCCTGTGCCGCATAGTAGTGACGCGGACCTTGAAACACATCCTCCTGCCGGATCGGAGTTCCCCACGCCACCGGTTCGTGATGGAACAGCCCATAGATCAGTTGACTGCACGCGCTGATATACGGGTCCAACAGGATGATCCTGCCTCCCGGCACCAGCACCCGGCGCGCCTCCCGCAGAAACGCGTTGGGCGCCTCCAGATGATGAAACACATCGAACAGCACCAGATGAGAAACCGTCTCCTTCCCAAAAGGCAGATCATATCCATCACACACCACATCGATGCCCGGCCCCGGAAACAGGTCCGTGCAGATGGCCGTCGGCACATGCGTCTTCAGATTCCCCATCCCCGATCCGATCTCCACCACCAGACCCGGCACTTTCGCATCGATATGCGGTAATATCCGCGCATACAATTTCGCGTAAACCGCCCGCAGGAGCGGTTTCGCCGCCCAGACCGTCTGGTTGGCCAGGACTTCTTTTCGATGCTGAAGCAGCGGCAAAGAACTCATGCAAGAAACTTCAGCCGTTTCGCCGCGAAGATCACCATCCGCAACAACAACCACCCGTGCCGCCAGCGGTGGATGTTCGTCTCCCCGTACGTTCGCGCCTGATACCGGATGGGCAGATCGATAAGCCGCAGGTTCAGTTTGGCCGCACCGAACAAGAGATCGAAATCACCAAACGGATCAAAGTCGCCGAAGTAAGTCCGGTTCCGCGCGATTTCCTCATAATCTTTACGGAAAAGCACCTTCGTACCGCAGAGCGTGTCTTTGACCCGCTGGCCCAGCAACCACGTGAACAGCATGCCGAAACAGTGATTGGCCACCATGTTCAGGAACTGCATCGCCTCATTCTCCATCGGATACACCAGCCGCACCCCGTTCACGAAATCCGCCGTGCCACTGCGCGCTGCCTCATAAAATTTCGGCAATTCCTCCGGCGGCATCGTTAGATCGGCATCCAGGATGAACAGCAATTCCCCCGTCGCGATCGCAAATGCCTCCCGCACAGCTCCCCCCTTCCCCGCACTCTGCTGCTTTATCACTTTGATGTTCCGCTGCGGATACTTCGCCACCACCCGCTCAATCTCCTCCCACGTGTTATCCTTCGAGTGACCTTCGATGAAGATGATCTCCGTCCCTTTTCCCATTTCCGGTGTGCGCAAAACCGCCGCCTCGATATTACCCGCCTCATTGCGCGCCGGGATGACCACGGAACAAGTGTAATGCCGGTCCGCCTTCACCTGCGGCTGCGGTCGCGCCACGAGAAACACCGTGAGACAAAAAGGCCGCAGCAACGGCGCGAAAAAGCGGTTAAGCAACGGCCCCAGAACCGGCGTATGCACCGGCCACAAGATGCGCGTATCCTGCTTCACCACCTCCCACCCCGCCAGGTGCAGCAGATTCCGCATATCGCCGCTCGCGAGCCAGTTCGGCTGCAGCATCGGCGCTTTCTCACCCATGCGCTCCGCCACTACCAACACGGGCCGCCAGACGTTATTGAAGAAATTGAGCACGATACGCGTGCGCGGATGAGAAACTTTCTTTAACTGCTCCAGCACCGCCTGCACATCCGGCAGGTCATTCACCAGATCCGAAAGGATGATGTAATCAAACGGTTCTTGCGCACTAAACGCCGCTGCCTCCGCCACCTGAAACTCCAGCGTGGGATGACGCTGCCGCGCCAGCTCGATCATCTTCGGACTGAAATCAATACCCACGCCGTGTGCAGGCTTCACCGCCGCCAGCAGATCGCCGATACCACAACCCACCTCCAGAACGCGCACTCCCGGCGGGATGAGAAAGGCGAAATGCCTGCGCACCAGTTCCTGATAATGCCGGGATGTCTCGCGCAAACGCGCCTCAGCGCGTGCCTCGTAGAATTCCCGGCGGTTGATCATGCCCAGTCTGTTACGCGAAACCACCCGCAAAGGCCAGCCTCAAAGGAAAATGGGGCACGGCGCGTCCCGTGCCGTTAGGTCGGGAGTTGTCTCAACCCGCAGCAACTCCCGCAAACCAGAGGGAATCGAAACACCCTGAACGCTTCCCTGTATTCTCCCCACTCCTCCACTCGTTTATTCCGGGCTGACATCGCCCCTGCTCTCAGGCAACACTCACTGCGGATGACCACTGGTTCGCCATCGCCCTCGTTGCCCACACGCCTGCTGGCGTGGGGACAGGCGCATCCCACCAGCGCGTTCGGCCTCCTGCTCGCCCTCGCACTGATCCTCACCCATCCCGGCGTGTTCTTCGGCACCAACGCGCTTTTCTTCCGCGATTACGGCGTGCTCGGCTACGGCTTCGTCCATCATTATCGCGAATCCATTTTGTCCGGTGAACTGCCGCTGTGGAATCCCTACAGCGATTGCGGCGCTCCCTTCCTCGCGCAATGGGGCACCATGGTGCTCTACCCCTTCAGCCTGCTCATGGTGATCTTCCCCATGCCCTGGGCCTTGGGCTTCTTCTGCCTCCTGCACTTCTGGATCGGCGGCATGGGCATGCGGAAGCTGGCGATAGATCTCAAGCTCGGCCAGTTCGCCGCCGCACTGGCGGGCATGCTCTATATCTTCAATGGCGCCACCCTCTCCGGCCTCATGTGGCCAAACTACGCCGTCGTCCTCGGCTGGCTGCCGTGGGTGCTCTGGAGCTTGCGCCACGCCTGGACTTCCGGTGGCCGCTGGGTGCTGGGCGCGGCAGTGATCGGCACCTTGCAGATGCTCTCCGGCGTGCCCGAAGTCATCCTGTTCACCTGGTTCATCGCGCTCCTCTGGCTGCTGACCGATGGGTGGTCGGGCGGCCGTTCGATAAAATTCTTCGGCCGCTTCGCCGGTGTCATTCTGTTGGTCAGCGGCTTGAGCGCCGCGCAATTGCTCCCGTTCTTCCAAACCCTCGACCTCTCCTATCGCACCGCCGGCTTCAGCACCAACAACTGGTCCATCCCGCTCTGGGGCTGGGTGAATCTCTTCATGCCGATGATCCGCCAGATCATGACGTATCAAGGCACGTTCTTCCAACACGGCCAGGAATTCATCAGCACCTACTATTGTGGAGCCACCGTGCTGGTCCTCGCGCTGCTCGGCGCATTCCGCAGTGAGCACAAGCTGCGCTGGCTCTGGGCCGGCGTGGCGCTGCTCGGATTGGTGCTCGCCATGGGCGGCAACTTGCCGGGTTATGAAACATTGCGGGCGAACATCCCCGTGTGGTCGCTCATCCGCTTCCCCGTGAAGTTTCTCTATCTCGCCATGCCCGCGCTCATCGTACTCGCCGCCTTCGGCTGGCACGCGACAGCTACCGGTCGCGCCGGCGAATGGCTGCGTGACCCCAAAAAGTTCCGCATCATCCTCGGCAGTGTGGCCGCACTCATGCTGCTGGCCGTTGGCATTGCCCACGCATTCAAGTCAGACTACGACAACTGGCCAGTGATCCGCAGTAACACGCTGCTACGCTTCTTCGTCTTCGCAGGCGCGATAGTTTTGCTGCGCTTCATTTTGTTGGAAGCTGATGCCGTGCGCCGTCGCGGCTTGCAACTGGCCCTGCTCGCCCTGCTCATCAGCGATGCCTGCCTGCATTATCCGAAACTGAATCCCACCTTGCCCGCCCGCGTCTTCGAGGCAAACGCCATCCGCGAACATCAGAAGTTTCCTGAAGTCACACCGGACAACTTCTACCGCGTCTTCATCACGCCCAAAGCGGAAGAAGTTTTACTGCGCAGCACCATCCCGGAGTTCGAACAAGAATTCTTCGGCCGCCGCCTGGCGCTCTGGTCGAATCTCAATCTGCTGGATGCCATGCCCAAGGTGAACGGCTCCTCCACCCTGCCCCTCAAATGGCAAAAGGAAGTGGAGGACAAGATCTACTCGATGACGAATACGCCGCCACCCGCAGGGCTGCTGGATTTCCTCGGCGCGCGGTATGAGACCTCCGCAAAATCCGCCGTAGAATGGACACCGCGCACGAATGCCCTGCCCCTGGTGACGGCAGGACAGCGCATGCGCGCGGAAGATGACGGGCAAGAATTACTGAAACGGATTGCTGCCACAAATTTCAATCCGCAGAAAACGGTATGGGTGTCCGATCTCCAGATTCCTTTACCTCCGCCCCCTCCATCGCAACTTGAAACCGAGATCAAGAATACAACTGTGGTCAGTGAGGTGATGGTGAAACGACACGCCATCACCTTCAAAACCAAAGCGGAAGCTGACACCGTCGCCGTCATCGCTCAGTCATGGCACCCAGCCTGGAAAGCAATGGTAAACGGAGAACCGGTCGAACTGATCCGCGCGAATCATGCCTTCCAAGCGGTCGAAATACCGAAGGGCATCAGCGAGGTGCGGCTGAGTTACGAAGATTTTGAATTCAGCAAAGGCTGCAAGATCACGGCGATGACTGCCTTGCTCATGATCATCGGTTATTTTATGATTCGCCCGCGCGCCCGCCCTACTTGACCCGCACTTTGGTCACATAGACATCGTTACCACCGCCACTGGTGATTCGATGTTCGCCATAGACCGCCGTGCCGCCAAAAGAGCCGGACAGATACAAATTCCCCTGACGATCGCGCGTGATGACGTAGGCATTATCACCTTTTTCCCCGCCCGCTTGTAGCAACGTGGCCAAGGTTCCCTTGCTATCAAAAGCAGCCAGAAAAATATCCGTGCTGCCGCGAGAAGGAAGTGTTTTCTCGCCGAAGGTGGCAGTCTCTGAAAACTCCCCCGTAAGGAACGCATTGCCCCGCTCATCATTCACCACGGCCAGACCGTAATCCACTTTGGGACCGCCTCCGTGCCGGGCCCAGCGCTGACGACCGGCGCTGTCGTAATGAACCAGCAACCAGTCATTGTCGCCCTGGCTGGTGGCTGATTGTGCGGCATCAAACTTGAACACTCCCTTGAACATGCCGGAGGCCCACACGTTTCCTTTCGCATCCACACTGATCTCATGCGCCATAGCGTTGGTGCTGCCATGGCCTTGCGCCACCCACGCGACTTCTCCTGCGGAAGTGAATTTCGCCACCAGCACGTCACGCCCGGTGGCGTTGGTCAGGCTATGCCCGCCAAGTTTTCCCAGGCCGCCCGTGAAGCCGCCTAAGTAAGCATTCCCTGCCGCATCCACGGCGATGCCATGTCCG
>JAJNBN010000375.1 GCA_021156225.1 Verrucomicrobiota bacterium
CGTGGGCATGATGTTCAGATGGCTCAGGAAGAAAGTGGATTGCTCCGGATTTACCTCCAGCCCCTTGCTTCGCGCGGCCGCGATGACATCCGCCACCAGCGGTTCCTGCATGAAACCGAAACGGCCGATCACGCGGTAAAAGCCACAGCGCAATTCTTCCACCGTCACCCGTTGTTCCTCGGGCACGTGCGGTTCATCCGCCGTGAACATGTTTAGGAGGATCACACGTTCATGCACCACCCGGTTGTGCTTGATGTTATGCAGCAAGGCCAGCGGCGTGCCGTGGGGATTGCCCGCCATGAACACTGCGGTGCCGGGCACGCGCAACGGCTTCTCGATCTCCATGCTTTGCAGGAAAAACTCGATGGGCAGGATGCGGTTTTCCAAGTCGGCTTGGATATGTTTACGCCCCGACTGCCACGTGGTCATGACGGCGAAGATGGCCGCTCCCGCGACGAGCGGGAACCACCCGCCATCAGGGATCTTCAGGGCATTGGACCCCAAGAAAATCAATTCCAACGTCAGGAACGTTCCGCAGACAAACAGGGCGCGGTGTTTGCTCCATGACCAGCGATGCCGGGCCACGCGATAGAGCATGAGGCTCGTGACCACCATGGTGCCGGTGACGGCAATACCGTAAGCGGTGGCCAGTTTGCTGGAGCTGCCGAAGCCGATGACCAGACTGATGCACGCGAGCATCAGCCACCAGTTCATCTGGGGCAGATAGATCTGGCCGCGTTCGCTGGAAGAAGTGTGACGCACCGCCATGCGGGGCAGGTAGCCGAGCTGCATCGCCTGCATGGTGATGGAAAAGACCCCGGAGATGAGCGCCTGCGAAGCGATGATGGCCGCCATCGTGGCCAGCACAACCAAGGGATAAAGAAACCAGCGCGGGGCCAGATGATAAAAAGGATTCACGGAGGCGCTCGGATCCGCGAAGAGGAGTGCCCCTTGCCCGAAATAGTTCAGCAACAAGGAAGGCAGCACGATGGTGAACCACGCCATACGAATGGGCTTCGCACCGAAGTGGCCCATATCCGCGTAGAGAGCCTCACCGCCGGTCACCACGAGGAATACGGCCCCCAGCACGGGATAGCCCACCCAGCCGTTGTTGATCAAAAAGTAAACGCCGAAAAGCGGATTCACCGCTTCCAGAATCTCCGGTGCCTTCATGATGCCACGTATCCCGAGCACGCCGATGACGATGAACCAGATCAACGTGATGGGACCGAAGATACGGCCCACGCCTCCTGTGCCATGATGTTGAAAGGAGAAAAGCCCCACGAGGATGACCACGGTGATCGGGATCACATAAGAGTCAAAAGCATCGGTGGCCACGTGCAAGCCTTCCACGGCGCTCAAGACCGAGATGGAGGGAGTGAGCATGCCATCGCCATAGAGCAGACAGGCACCAAAGAGACCGACCAAGGTCAGAGCGACCACCCCCTTGGTCTGCGCCACCGAGCGCGGAATGGCCAAGGACATGAGGGAGAGGATGCCGCCTTCCCCATTGTTATCCGCCCGCATCACGAACCACAGGTATTTGATCGTGATAAGGATGATCAGGGACCAGAAGATGAGTGACAGAATCCCCAGCACATTCTCCTGGGTGGCCGCGACGGCATGGCTGCCGTTGAAACATTCCCGCAAGGCGTAGAGCGGACTGGTACCGATGTCCCCATACACCACCCCCAAGGCACCCAGGGTGAGGACGCTCAAGCTCGCCTTGCAAACAGGCGAGGTGCAATGAGGGTCCTTTGCAGTCGTCGAGGCCGGTTGTTCCGTGTCAGCAGGCGATGATTTCATTAATAAGGGCGAACCCGTCCGCCCAGAGTGTTTCGGTTCAGTTGATGAAAACGTCAAAAAGGGCTGTGGGCCAGCTTAAAGGCAACCCGGCCGAAAACCCGGGCAGTGATTGATGAACGTCTTTTCACCCAGAAGGATCCGCCGTGTCCCGGGCGAAACCTCGGAAAACCTACCTTAACGTTCAAGTTCGTCAAATACGGTAAGTAACGGAGATTTAAGGCTCAGCCCAATTGACGGGCCGTCCATTGACCCAGCCATGCCCCGGCAATGCAGAACAGCACGGACCCCAAGACGTTAGCGAAGACCAACCCCCATGAGCCCTTTTCCATGAGTTGAACCGTCTGGATACTGAACGAAGAAAAGGTAGTGTAACCTCCCAAGATGCCCACCATCAGGAAGTTACGCGTGACCTCAGAGGCCGACCACCGACCGGATTCACCAGTCGCTATGAACAAAAAACCAATCAGAAATGATCCGGTAACGTTAACGATGACCGTGCTGAGGGGGAAAGGACCAGTGAACGATTTGGCAAATAGCAGGGTCACGCCGTAACGCGCCATACCGCCGAGCGCGCTGCCCAAGCCCACCCAAAGGAGCGATTTCATGGCATTAGATTTAGAGGGTAGGCGGCACTTCGGCAACTTAGGAAAGCGGAGCCTTGGGATTTCTGGCCCGGTAACCCGGCAGATTTAATCACCTTGTTCCGAACCAATTCCCCCGCTCACACGTTAAATGGGATGTAACTCAAGTCACCGCGCGGCGTCATCAGCCTCGAAGACAAGCACACGAGCCATGAAAACGACCATCCATCAGCCCAACCGCATGTGGCGGGGAATCCTCGCCTTGGCCTTGGGCACCGGGATGGCCACCTGTCTGGCTCAAGTCGCTGCGCCTCCCCCGAGACCGGGTGGGCCACCGAACCCAAAACAACTTGAGGGACTTTACCGCCTGCTGGATGTGAACCGCGATGGCAAACTCAGCAAGGAGGAGTTCAGCAAGATCACCCAGTATTCGCCCCGGCTGAAAGGGAACCCGGACGCGACCGATTATCTCTTCGGGCAGTTAGACAAGAACGGGGATGACCAGCTGGTGATCGCGGAGTATCAGGGCATGATCGAATTGCAACGGGCGGCCATGTTGCAAGGCAATCCACCGCCGGAACCCATTCCCGCCGCCAAGCCCGCCACGAAACCGGCGGCGGCGGAACGCGCACCCACGAGTGAAGAGCTCGCCTTTTTCGAGAACAAGATACGGCCCGTGTTGGTGAGCAAATGTTACGAATGCCATTCTGCGGGAGCGGAGAAGGTGAAAGGTGGACTCGCGCTCGATACGCGTGAAGGCTTGCGCAATGGCGGCGACACGGGACACGGCGTCATCCCCGGCGATCTGGACGGCAGCTTGCTGATCAAGGCGTTGCGCTATACGGATTCCGATCTGCAGATGCCGCCGAAGAAACAGGGCGGCCAGCTCGCCCCGGAGGTCATCGCTGATTTCGAGAAGTGGGTGAAGATGGGCGCGCCCGATCCGCGCGACGGCAAGGCGACCCTCGCGAAGAAGGGCATCGACTGGGAGAAAGGCAAGGAGCACTGGGCTTTTCAACTGCCGCAGAAAACGGCTGCACCCGAGGTGAAGGACAAGACATGGGTGCGTAATGACATTGATAAACATGTCCGCGCGGAGCTCGACAAGAAGGGACTGATCCCCGTGGGCGATGCGGACAAGACGACTTTGCTGCGGCGCGTTTACATCGATCTCATCGGCATTCCGCCCACGCCGGAACAAGTGACCGCGTTCGAGCAGGACAAGGATCCGAAAGCGTTCGAGAAGGTCGTGGACAAACTGCTCGCTTCACCGCAATTCGGCGAGCGCTGGGGCCGTCACTGGCTGGATGTCGCGCGCTATGCGGAATCCAGCGGCAAGGAAGTGAACGTCGTTTATCCGCACGCGTGGCGTTATCGCGATTGGGTCATCCAGGCGTTCAATGAGGACAAGCCGTATGATCAATTTCTGAAAGAGCAGCTCGCGGGTGACTTGCTGCCAGCGAAGGATGAGACGGACAAAGCGCAGAAGCTCATCGCCACGGGTTATCTCGCCATCGGGCCGAAGTCGCATAACGCGCGGGATTTCCGGCAGTTCCAACTGGATGTCGCAGATGAGCAGATCGATGCCGTGACGCAGGGCATGCTCGGCATGACGGTCGCGTGTGCGCGTTGTCACGATCACAAGTTCGATCCCGTGCCGCAGACGGATTACTATGCGCTCGCGGGCATCTTCATGAGCACGGAAACGCGATTCGGCACGCCGCGCTTCATCCAGAACAACCAGTTCACTCCGCTGGTCACGTTGCCTACCGGGGCGAAGGTGACCGAGGCGCCCGCCATCCCCGCGCAACTGGTCACGACGATGCAGCGGCAGCTCGCCACGGCGAAGACCGATCTGGAGGAAGTGCAGAAGGAAGCACGCGCCACCAATGACCGCACGGCGTTCGCGAATCCCAAGTTCATCCGCAGCAACAGCCAGATCGGCATCCTCGAGAAACTGCTGGGCCGTTATGACGCCGATGGCACCCCGAATGTCGCGCTTGCCATGGGTGTGCAGGACAAGAGCACACCGCGCGACATCGCCCTGCTCGCTCGCGGCGAACTCGACAAGCCGCAGGAGGTTGTGTCGCGCGGCTTCGTGCAGATCGTGAGCAGCGCGAAGGAACCGGCGAAGATCAGCAAAGGCAGCGGCCGCCTGGAACTCGCGGAATGGATCGCCTCACCGGAGAATCCGATG
>JAJNBN010000376.1 GCA_021156225.1 Verrucomicrobiota bacterium
AAGGGGCTTTATGACGATCTGGGCGGGCCGGCGCTCAAGAAGGCGGCGGAGGGTTATGGGTGGAAGGTGCTGACGGATGCGTTGGTGCCGGATGAGAAGCGTGACATTCAGCGGGCGATCCGTGAGCAGATCGGCAAGGGGTGCCAGCTCATTTTAACGACGGGTGGCACGGGTGTGGCGCTGCGGGATGTGACGCCGGAGGCGGTGCGGGAGATTTCGGTGCGCGAACTGCCGGGCTTTGGTGAAGTGATGCGGGCGGAGTCCATGAAAATCACGAAGAACGCGATTCTCTCACGCAATCTCGCAGCGGTGGTGGATCACGCGTTGGTCATCTGCCTGCCGGGCAAACCAAGCGGGGCGGTGGAGTGTTTGAGCTTTGTGGTGGGAGCGATTCCGCATTGTGTGGAGGTGTTGCAGGAAGTGCCGACGAGTTGCTGAGGCAACTGGAATGGTGAGGGTATCATCAAAGACGGGCGAGGGAAGGGTGGTGGTGTGTTAAGGCGGCCCCGCGGTGTGCTTTGGGTAGAAAACATTCAGTCAGGGACGGTGTGGAAACCGTCCTTACCCGGGTTTTCTGCATTTTGGCGATTATGAAATGCGAGTTACGCAAAGCATCCGTTTTGTAATTTGCGGTGCTGCAAGGGGTTGAAAACAATCGTCCTTGCGGAGCGAAATATTTTTGACTTTCGTCACACGGAGGAAGAATATTTTAGGTGATGAAGGAGGCGGAATTGTCAGTCTCATCGGTGGAGGGGGGGCGCGCGAGCGGGTCGGAGAGATCTTCATTTTTGAATTTCAAACGCGGTTTTATCAAGATAGGCCTTGGCTGGCTTGGGGGAATGCAGACTTGGTTGGGTGATTTGGAAACAAGCGGAGACTGGACAGGCGGAGGCGCCTATCCCACTACAGCAGGCGAGGGCACCTGCTCCACTAGCGGAGGAAAATGGGAGGTGGCTTTGCGGGATGGGATTTGGCATAAGGGCGGGGTGCGCTATCTCATACGCTCCAGCTTGATTCTTCTGGTGAGTCTTCACTGTGTCGTGGCGGCGGATTTCGACTGGCTGATCAAGGGCGGACGCATCGCGGATGGGACGGGAAATCCGGCGTATTTCGCGGATGTGGGGATTAAGGATGGGCGTATCTTAGCCATCGGCAAGGAGTTGAAGGGCGAGGCGAAGCAGGTGCTCGAGGCGAAGGGGTTGGTCGTAGCACCGGGGTTCATCGATGTGCATACACACGCGGAGGGCATCGAGAAGCAGCCGCTCTCGGAGAATTTTGTGCGGATGGGCGTGACGACGTTGGTGCTGGGGAATTGCGGCGGATCGCGCATCGATGTGGCGAAGTATTTCAAGGAATTGGAAGATGTGCTGGTGTCGCCAAATGTGGCGACGCTGATCGGGCATGGCACGGTGCGCGGGCAGGTGATGGGCGGTTCTTTCAAACGGCCACCGACGGCGGCGGAGCTGGCGAAGATGAAGGCGTTGGTGACGAAGGCGATGGAGGAGGGCGCGGTGGGATTGTCCACAGGACTCATCTATCTGCCGGGAACATTTTCGGAGACAGAAGAACTGGTGGAGGTGACGAAAGCCATTGCGCCGTTTGATGGCATTTACGTAAGTCATATGCGGAGTGAGAGTGGAGATATTCTCAAGGCATTGGATGAATTGTTTCGTATCGCTCGGGAAGCAGGGGTGCGGGCAGAGATTTCCCATATCAAGCTGGCCGGCAAATCGGCCTGGGGGCAAACGGACAAGGTGCTGGCGGCGATTGAGACGGCGCGGGCGGAGGGGTTGGATATCACGCAAGACCAATACATGTATCCGGCGTCCAGCACGGGATTGTCGAGTCGTGTGCCGGAATGGGCGCGGGAAGGTGGCGATGAGAAATTCCGCGAACGGTTGGCCGTGCCGGAACTGAGAGCGAAGATCGTGAAAGAGATACAGGAGAGTGTGGTGAAGAGCGGGAATGAAGATTTGAGCTATGTGTTCATCGCCGAATATCGGAAGAACAAAAAGTTGAACGGCCTTAATCTGGCGCAGGCGGCTCAGGCTGCGAAGGGGAATACCTCCTTGGACGCCCAGATCGATTTGTTGCTGGAGATCACGGCTAATGGTGGCGCTTCAGGCGTGTTTCACAGCATGAGCGAGGAAGATTTACGCAAATATCTGGTGCATCCGAACACGATGATCGCCTCGGATAGCGGTGTGCGGGTGTTTGGTGAGGGCGTGCCGCATCCGCGGGGGTATGGCAATAGCGCGCGGGCTTTGGGCGAGTATGTGCGGGAGCAGAAAATCTTGCGGCTGGAAGATGCCGTGAGGCGGATGACTTCGCTGCCGGCCACGACGTTTCAACTGAAGGAACGCGGGCTGATCCGTGAGGGAATGAAGGCGGATGTGGTGGTGTTCGATTTGGCAAAGGTGCAAGACAATGCAACCTTTACGGAGCCGCACCAGTATGCGACGGGGTTCAAACTGGTATTGGTGAATGGTGAGGCGGTGGTGAAGGACGATCACCATACGCAGGCGAGACCGGGTAAAATGCTGCGGCATGAGGGGAAGAAATAGAATGGGAAAACAACCAACATCGAACATCGAGCTTCCAACATCGAAAGATTGGAAGGTGGCTTGGTGGGCTGTGGTATTGCTGATGGCGTTCATGATAAGACTGCCTGGGGCGGAGTTGAAGCGGTTGGATGTCGACCCGGTGAAAGCGCGGACGGGAGCGGTGGTGGTGAGCGGGGGAACCTTGGCGCATACAGCGCAGTTGTTGCCCTTGGATGCGAACGGGAAAATTTTGCATGCGGGTGAGCCGCATAAGCAGACGGAAATAGTGTTTGATCATTTGGACAAGGTGCTGGTGGCGGCGCAATCGAAACGGGATGACGTCGTGAAGTTGAATGTGTATGTGGCGGATGACGAGGTCAGCGCGGAGGTGAAATCAGAGATTCGGAAGCGATTCGGTTCCAAGATGCCCGCAGTGTCTTACGTGCGCGGCAAGCTTTTGAATGAGCAGGCTTTGGTGGCACTGGATGCGGTGGTGTTGTCGGCAAAGAAAGTGGCGAAGGTGGAATCAATCAAGGTAGAAGGCATGCACAAGGTACCGGGGGAAACTCATGTCACGTTCATGCCGGAGGGGCGCAAGGCCTACATCTCGGGTATGGCGGGGAAGGGTGAGTTGAGGGTGGCTACGGACGATACCTTGAAGCAGTTATGGATCACGCTGGAGTTCCTAAAAGCGGACGTGGATCAGATCGTGCAGATAAAAGCTTTTCTTAATCCCATGACGGAGCAGGACACGGTGATGGCAGAAATCGCGAAGCGGTTCCCTCGGGGAATATTGCCGGTGGTGAGCATTGTGGAATGGACTTCGGCGACGCCGGTGGAGATCGAGATGATCGTGGCTTTGCCGAAGAGCACGGAGAAATTGACCGTGGTGGAATATTTGACGCCGCCGGGGATCAAAGCTTCGCCGGTTTACAGCCGCATCGCCCGGGTGAATGGTGGCCAGGATGTGTATATCAGCGGATTGCATGGTGAGTTGACGACGTCAGGAGATGTGCAGCTGAAGGCGATTTTTGCGGAGTTGCAGCGATTGGCTGAATCCGCGGGCAGTGATCTGCGTCATTTGGTGAAGGCGACTTATTACGTGGCCAGTGATGATACGAACCGGCGCTTGAATGAGATCCGTCCCGACTACTTTGATGCGGCAAGGCCCCCGGCCGCCTCGAAAGCCTCAGTGCGGGGAGTAGGGCTGTCCGGACGGGCAGTGACACTGGACATGATCGCAGTGACGAAAGAATAGAATTTGACCTTGGTGAAATGACACAAATTTGGCTATATTTTCAACTATGCGAGTCGTACTAAAGCAAACTGGAATCCTGCTGCTGGCGCTCATGCTCGGCGGCGTGGTGAATGTGCAGGCGGCGAAATCCGAAAAAGGTTTTGTCAGCCTCTTCGACGGCAAGACGTTGAAGGGCTGGACTCCCTTGGGTGGCAAGGCCGGGGATTACGGGGTGAAGGACGGCGTGCTCTATTGCGCCCCGGGCGTGGCGGGCAATCTGCTGACGGAGAAGCAATACGAGGATTTCGTATTACGACTCGAATTCAAACTGCAAGCGGCCGGCAATAATGGCGTGGGCATCCGGGCTCCGTTCTCCGACAAGGCGATTTCTTATGACGGAATGGAGATCCAGATCCTCGATGATACCAATCCCAAATACGCGGATCTTAAGCCATGGCAGGTGAACGGCTCGGTGTATGGCGTGATCCCCGCGAAGCGTATGGCGCTGCGTCCATTGGGCGAGTGGAACACGCAAGAGATCACCTGCATCGGCCGGAAAATCCAAGTGAAGGTGAATGGCAAGGTGGTGGTGGATGGAGATCTGAATGATGTCACTGATGCGGAAACGATCCAAAAGCATCCGGGCATTTTCCGTGAGAAAGGGCACATCGCGTTATTGGGCCATACGGATCCTGTGGAGTTCCGCAATATCCGGGTGAAGGAGTTGGTGAAACCGGAGATCATCAACCGGTTGCCCGCAGGGTTCTCACGTTTGTTCAACGGCGTGGATCTGCAAGGCTGGCAAGGTCTGGTGGATGATCCAGTGAAACGCAAAGCCATGCCCCTCGATGCCTGGGCCGCGAAACAAGTGGAAGCGGACAAACTGATGGCGAAGAACTGGGTGGTGAACCGCGGTGTGATCAGTTATGTGGGCGATGGCTTTGACAATCTTTGCACGGTGCGTGAATACGGCAACTTCGAATTGGTGCTCGACTGGAAGATCCAGGAGAAAGGCGACAGTGGCGTGTATGTGCGCGGCGCTCCCCAAGTCCAGATCTGGGATGACGCAGTGGGCTCGGGTGGCCTCTTCAACAACAAGGTGAATGCAGACAAGCCGTTGAAGCGTGCGGATTATTTCGTGGGCGAGTGG
>JAJNBN010000377.1 GCA_021156225.1 Verrucomicrobiota bacterium
CTGTTATGATTCTGGTCCACACCAGCGACGACCCTCAAATCGGCATGGTTGGGTATATTTTTGTGATCTTGGATTATCCGGTCCATGACATGAACCTGGTCGATGCGTATTTTGGCCTGCCCATCGACCTCCCAGTTTTCGGTGGCCTCTTCTGGTTCTGTGCAGGCTGGATTTTTCAAAGCGTACTCATGGCCGATAAGCCTCGTGGCCTCTATTGGCTCCTCGCCTCTATCGCTTCCCTGATTGGACTGATTGCGTTGTCCAAACTCTTTTCGAGTTCGTGATCTCTGACCTGCTATAAGATGCCCACAGAAAACATTGCTCCCGCCCCCGCCGCTCAGGCACTCTTCCCTCACCATGAGCACCTTCACCTGCGGGTCGTGCCAAAAGGAGTGGACGGAAAATTATTGCCACGACTGCGGCCAGCCCATTCAAGCTGAGGAACACCTTACTGAGGACGATATCTGCAGCGACGGTTCAGTCGCCTCTCTCCCCGCCCGCGTCCGGGTAAATCCCTTCCGCTATCTTTGGTTCGAGCCGGAAGCTCGCTCCTTCTATCAGGCGTGGTTCATCCTGATCGGACTCATGATCTTCACCGCTTATATTCAGTGGTGGGTCTTGGCTGGCGTCTTGCTGGTCATCTGGGTTCCTATCACCATTTATCTCGGCCTGATCTTTAAGTACGTTCCACGGTTGTATAAAAAATGTCTCCTCACTCCTGCTATGGTCGTCAGCCAGCGACCGCTCGAATTCATCGCTTTGGTCAATATGGATGCAGGCACAGGAGAGCCCGCCTATGCCATCAAGCGGGAAGCTGTGCCACTGCTGCCTTTCCACTCTCACGAAATCGGCACACTCTTCCCCTGTGTCTCCAGTTTTAACGGAACCGGCGAATCCGGCCGTTGGACTTATTTTTCTCCTGTACCAATTTCCTTCGGCACCGGTGATGCGGAGGTCATCGAAAAATGCATGGACCGCCTCGGCGATGCCGAATTCGCGCCGCTGCTGGAAGCCTACGAACACGGTAATTACCCCACCGATGCCGATGAAACCTTCTGGCTCGATGAAAAACGGGGTCCCATCAATATCCCGCGCAATCTGTAAACGTTCTGTTGTCCCGAACGAGGCAAATGCCAGCAACCGCTGGAACCCATGGTTCATCGAATATGGAAGACGCAGTCCTGGAGGGGGCGGATGAACCAAAACAACAGCCCTCACTCATAATCATTCTCATTTGACCAACCGCCCGCTTCCATTGATATTCCATAAAATATTAAGGAAGGCCGCGAGCATGGCTGATCAAACTCCATCAAAAACGTTCTGGCCCCAACAACATTTGCTGCCGGCCGCCTATCTTCTCTGGCCGATGGTATCTCTCCTGACGAATGTGCTTGGTTGGCTATTCCTGAATCGCTTTGCTCCGCGAAATGATTTCGGTCTGGCCGCATTAAACTTCACTTTACCGGTCTGTTTCATCGCCGGTCTCATCCTGCTCATCCGCTGGTCGAGATTCCGTTACTCAGACCCGTTTGAACGATTTTCCAAGGGTCTGGCCACCTGCCTGCTCTACATTCTTTTCTTTGGCATCTGGACTATGATGGCCTATCCCCTTGGCCGTGTAAGCTCCGACTTTTAACCGCATTCTCTCCATGAACTGGCTCGACACCGAAACCAAAAGCATCCTCTGGAAAGAGCCCGAGCCCAAGCTCGCTTCACCAGTTCATCGCCCGGTTGCCGAAAGGCTGGTGTCCCTGTTGCGCTGTGCCAGATCGTGCCTCGCACTGATTCTTTTGTGCGCGCTTGTCGGCTGTTCTGAAAAACCGATCACATCTGCCCCTGCTCAGACCAACCCGACCGTCTCCACCAATCCGCCCGCACCAATCTTGTTCGACGATTTCGAGTCCTCCAAACTCGCTGAATTCTGGTTGCCTGCGGATTACGGCAGCGGCCGCTACGCCCCCGGAGCCATCAAACTCTCCACCAACTACGCCCGGACGGGAAAACAATCGGTCGAAGTCACTGTGCATGAAGGCGACATCGAGCAAGCCGGAGACGACGATACCAAAGTGGAGCGTGCCGATCTCGATTCTGGTCATTTTCCCCTGCTCGACCAGGAAACGTGGTATGCTTTCTCGTTCCTCATCCCCAGGGATTTTCCCGTGGTCGATACCCGTCTGGTCATAGGCTCGTGCAAGCAAACGGATGTGAGCCGCCCCATCATGGCCCAGCGCTACCGCAACGGCAAACACACGCTGACCGTGGAATCTCACGGTAAAAAGGAAGACTACAAACTGCCCGGCTTCAAGCAAGGCGAGTGGGTGGATATGCTCTACCGCCTGCGCTACTCAACTGGCAAGGACGGCCTCGTGGAAGTCTGGATGAATGGCAAGCTGGTAGCCGCCTACTCAGGCCCAACCGCAGAGGAAGGGTTCCGAAACGCCTTCTACCATAAGATCGGCCTCTACCGCGACCGCATGAAGCCACCAATGACGATTTACTTTGATAACTACATAATGGGTCCGTCCCGGACCTCTATATCCCGCCAATAAATCGGTTACCCTCATCGTCAGCGGCCGACCTCGAAGATATCCAGTATCTCACGGGTGGCCTCCATGAGGCGCACGATCTTGCCGCCGATGGTGACGGTGATGACACCTTTTGGCGGTGGCGGGAGTTTCACCACCAGCTCTGGGGGCAGCGGGTGACATTCCTTATAGACTTCCACCGGCATGATCTCACCCTGCACCATTTTCTTTTCCCATCCGGGCGGGAGCTGGCCGCCACGCGCGATTTTCTTTTGCAAGCCTGGTGGTAAATCTTTCGGTTTCTTGCCGGGCTTTTTCGGCTGCTCGTAGCTCTGCACGTAGGTGGTGATGACCTCACGCTCCGGTCCGGAGATCTTCACATCCACCCACTGTTCTTTCGATTTCTCAGGAGGTGTATTGGCCGGTTTTACGGTCTCTTTGGATTCTTTGCCCGGCTTCTTGGGTTTCTCATTTTTGTCAGCGGCCATGGCCGAATGGACCGAGAGCCACCCCACCAAACAGCCAGCCACACAGAGCTTCACCAACGATAATGTCTTCATAACAGGGTCAAAACGTTGAGTTTGTCGCTCAACAAGTATTCTACTTGCTACGAGCTTGCGCTGTGCCAAGCCCTCCCTCTTTCCAAGAAACCTGGTCGATAGCCGGCAACCCTAAAGATTGGCGTAAGCCTCCATCCCATAGGCCTTACTGATATCGCGGTATTTCACACCCAGCATCGCCTGAGTCAGCACGTAGGACACATCCAACCGGCAAGGGAAATAATCTCGCAGTTTCCGATGTGCCAAGAGAATGCAGCCATACTCCCCGGAACATCTCCCGCTTCAATAAAGCCCGCGCCGCCAAAGGTGTCGGGGCCTTGGGGATTTTGCTCCAAGGACTGGCAAACTCCCATTCTAACACCATGAGCACGAGTTCCGTCTGGATCTGCGCGGAGATCGCGTCATCCATCTGATAGGATTGCTCGTTCAACTCGGCCTTTGCTGGATAAAAATCAGCCAACAACAGGCTCCACTCGTAACACGTGCGGAAGGTCTGCTCGTTGGTCTTCACCAAGCTGTGCCCCTTGGGATGGCTCACCATCACCCCTTTCTCCAAGGATATCACCTTGATCGACGCTCCGTTCATACCTTGCACCACATTCAGCATTCACATGAATACGATTTGAGAAAAGCAGTTTTCAGACCGGTTGGAGACCGGCACTTCGGGGTCCGCCATTAAACTTTTTGCAAAATGCCCGGCGCCTGCTAGTGTCATTTGACGAAGTAACTTCGCCATGAGCGACACCCTGACGATGTCTAAGCACCCATTGCCCTTACACGACAAACAGAACGAACCCGACCACCGCGAACTCCGCATCGACAAGGTCGGTGTCCGCGGCTTGCGCTTTCCCATCATCATCCGGGACAAGGCTCACAGCACCCAGAACACCATCGCCACCATCGGCATGTATGTGGATCTGCCGAAGGAGTTCAAGGGCACGCACATGAGCCGCTTCGTCGAGGTGCTGAACGCTCACGGCAACATCGTCCACGTGGAGAACATCACGGACATCCTGAAAGCCATGCAGGCCAAGCTCCACGCGCAGACCGCTCACTTGGAGATGGAGTTCCCTTTCTTCCTCACGAAGAAAGCACCCGTTTCCGGCCTCCCGAGCGTGATGGATTACACCGCCCGCTTCGACGCTGCCGCGTGCGGTAAGGAAATCGAGCTCATGCTCACCGTAATGATCCCCGTCACCACCCTTTGCCCGTGCTCCAAGGCCATCAGCAAATACGGCGCACATAACCAGCGCGGCACCGTCACCGTGCAGATCAAGAGCGACCAGATCATCTGGATCGAGGACGTCATCGCCCTTGTGGAGAGTTCCGCCAGCAGCGAGCTCTACTCCCTCCTCAAGCGCCAGGACGAGAAAGCCGTCACCGAACGCGCCTATGAGAACCCCGTCTTCGTGGAAGACCTCGTGCGCAACGTCGTCACCAAGCTGAACGGCAACGCCGACATCACCTGGTATAAAGTGGAA
>JAJNBN010000378.1 GCA_021156225.1 Verrucomicrobiota bacterium
TCTTCTCCGGCGTCGGCGTCTGCATCTGTCCCTGCGCCTCCAATGTTTGCAACACTGGCAGCAACACTGGCAATGTGCTCCCTGTGCTTTCCGGATTGAACCGGTTCAACGCACTGCGCAGCAATCGCGCCGTGGAATCCGCCCGCTCACAATATCGTCCCAACCAGAAGAAATTATCCGCCAACCGGCTCGGCAGGTTATTACCCACGCGCCGCAACTCCACTTCCTGCCCCGCCGTGTGCAACAGTGAAACTCCTTCCACCGGCTTATCCGACAACACCCAAGCATCCTTGCTGCTGCCCCCGCGCTGCATCGTGACAAAACGGCTTTCCACCCCTGACGCCACACGCACCAACCCGCCCGGCATCACCTTGTAGCCATCTGCCGTCGCTACCAGATACACACGCAGTGTCATCGAGCTCGGCACCAGTTTCTCACCATTCCACATCGGTGCCGTGGAGAGTTCTACGCGCTCCTGCGCCACGAAGAGATGCGGTTGGATTGCGATGCGCCGCTGCAACTTATCCCGCTCCGCCGCCGTCATGCCCCGCTCCGGGTTCATCCCCTTCAGATGACTGCGGAACGCCGGTTTCACGAACAGATCATCCAAGTGCTTCCGCACGTAATCCTCCGCCTTCTGCTGTCCGCACCACCATGTCGCCACCGAAGGGATCTTCAATTCCTCGCCCAGAATATGCCGCGCCAATCCCGGCAGGAACGCCATGAACGCCGGGCTTTGCAACAGCCCGCTGCCCAGCGAATTCGCCACCGCCACATTCCCCGCGCGGAACGCCTCTGCCAACCCCGGCACGCCCAGCATGGAATCACTCCGCAACTCCAATGGATCGCAGAAATCATCATCCACACGGCGCAGAATCACATCCACCGGTTCCAACCCGCTCAGCGTTTTGAGGTAAACCCGGTTATCGCGCACCGTGAGGTCTTGCCCCTCCACCATCGAGTAACCCAGGTAACGCGCCAAGTAACCCTGCTCGAAATACGTTTCGTTATACGGTCCCGGCGTCAGCAACACCACGCGTGGATTATCCGTCCGTCGTGAAGCCAGTTGCGCTAGGGAAGTTTGCAGATCGCGGAAGAAGCCCGCTAGCCGTTGCACCTGACAATCGCGGAACGACTCCGGCAATACCCGCGAAGTCACCAAGCGATTCGCCAAAGCATAACCCGCACCCGTGGGAATCTGTGTGCGGTCCGAGATGACCCACCAGCGCCCATCCGGCGACCGCGCCAAGTCCGCTGCGTAGAGATGCAGGAACGTCTCCTGCGGTGGTCGCACTCCGTGACAAGCCCGTAGGAAATCCGGCTGCGCAAACACCAATGCCGGCGGCAACCACCCCGAACGGATCAAATCCTGGTCGCCATAACAATCGCTCAAGACCTTGTTGATGAGCGTCGCACGTTGCACCAAGGCCGTTTCCAGCCCTTGCCACTCACTCGCCGAGATCATGAAGGGCACCGGATCAAGCTGCCATGGCCGCTCCAATCCGCGATTGTCCCCATACACGTTATACGTGATGCCCTGCTCGTGAACGATCCGTCGCGCCACATCGGAACGATGCTTCAGATCGTAGCGGCCCAAGCGCGTCAAATCCTCGATGATCCGCTTGTAGTGCGGCCGCATCGCGCCATCCGCCGACAATAGCTCATCAAAGCCCTTCACCGACTGCCGGTATTGTTCCAGCAGCCAAGGCACTGGCATCGGCTTGGTTGTCTTAAGCGTGTCGCCCATGTTGTCGCCGCGAGCTTTTACCTCAGGCGGGGCCACGCTGCCAACCTTCATGTCTGGACTTTTTTCAGACATTCCGCAGATCGAGTGTGAACGGTGCTTCCGGATTCACCGGCACCACCTTTTGTTTCACCTTGCCCGGCGTATGACCATGCCGGAAGAAGCGGTTCAAGCGACGGCTCTCCGCTTCATACGAATTCACCGGGAAGGTGTCATAGCTACGTCCGCCCGGATGTTTCACGTGATACATGCAACCGCCCAGCGACCGCTCGCTCCACGTATCAATGACGTCGAAGATCAACGGGCTGTGCACCGGTACCGTCGGCTGCAAGCACGAGGCCGGTTGCCACGCGCGATACCGCACACCAGCGACGTATTCGCCCTTCGTGCCGGTCGGATGCAGCGGCATCTGATAACCATTCACCGTGATCTTGTGCCGCGGATCGATCGCGCCCTGCACCTTCACCTGCATACGTTCCAGCGAGGAATCCACGTAGCGCACCGCACCACCAGGTCCGGGTTCTTCACCCAACACATGCCACGGTTCCAATGCATGCCGCAGCTCGATATGCATTCCACGCGCATCGTAATCACCCGCGAACGGGAAACGGAACTCGAAGTGCGGCGCGAACCACTCCGGCTTCATCGGATAACCCGCGTCTTGCAGATCACGCACCACGTCTTCCATGTCCTGCCACACGAAATGCGGCATCATGAACCGGTCATGTATCTCCGTGCCCCAGCGCACCAGCGGCTTGGTGTACGGTTTGTTCCAGAACTTGCTCACCAGCGAGCGCAGCAGCAGATGCTGCGTCAGGCTCATTTGCGAATGCGGCGGCATCTCAAACGCACGCATCTCCAGCAGGCCCAAACGACCCGTCGCACTTTCCGGCGCATACAGCTTGTCGATGCAGAATTCCGCACGATGCGTGTTGCCCGTGGAATCGATCAGTAGGTTGCGGAACAACCGGTCCACCAGCCATGGCGGAATCCAGCCCTTGTCCGGCACCTGCTTGAACGCCACTTCCAGTTCATACAGCGAATCATTCCGCGCTTCATCGATACGCGGGCTCTGGCTCGTCGGCCCCAGAAACATGCCGCTGAACATGAACGACAGCGACGGATGATTCTGCCAGTACGACACCAAGCTCCGCAGCAGATCGGGCCGGCGCAGCATGGGACTGTCCGCCGGCGTCGAACCGCCGATGATGATGTGATTGCCGCCACCGGTGCCGGTGTGCTTGCCATCCACCATGAATTTCTCCGTGCCCAGCCGCGCCAATCGCGCTTCCTCATAGAGCACCGTCGTGCGCTCCACTAGTTCCTGCCAGTTGGAGGACGGATGCAGATTCACCTCGATCACGCCCGGGTCAGGCGTCACCTTCAGCACGTTCAGGCGCGAATCGAACGGCGGCGTATACCCTTCGATCACCACCGGCGTTTGCAGATGCTCCGCCGTCTCTTCGATCGCCGCGATCAGCTCGATGTAATCTTCCAGCGTCTCCACCGGCGGCATGAACACATGCAGCTTGCCGTTGCGCGGCTCCACGCACAAAGCCGTGCGCACGATCCATGAGGCCGATTGCTGTTTCTCCGGCTTCTTGGTCGTATCCGTCAGCGGCGGCATATGCGGCTTGGTGAACGGAATCGCCTGCCCGCCAGGCCCGAAACCGCTGTAACCCGCACCCGCGCCGCCTGAAGGGGTGCCGGAGGCCATGAACAACTGCGGATCCTTCGCCGGACGTGGTGGCAAGGGAGGCCGGTTCGCCAACGGATCCAGCCCATGCACGAACGGATACTCCGAATCCTTCACCCACGGCAACGAATCCAGCCGCAGCCGGAAGCCCATCGGTGAATCACCCGGCAGCAGATACATGCGGTCGGATTTCATGAACCACGGACCGCTCGCCCAGACCGGACGGTTCCCTGCCCAGCGCCGTTGGATCGGCACCATATGCCCGATCACGCTGTCGAGCCCTTGCTCGAAAACCTTCGCGAGCAACGCCCGCTCTTCCGGATCGCTCAAGCGCGATTTATGCGGATCCACGTTGATCGGCAGACGCCGCTCTTTCCACAAATAGTAGAAGACATCTTCGTAGCCCGGCAGAATCCACTTCGGATCAATTTCCAGCCGCGCCGTCAGCGCCTGCATGAACTGCTCAGCATCCTTCGCGTTGTGGCCGTAGTTCTTGCCTTCTTGCGCGATGAGTTCGCGATTCTCCCACATGGGGATACCGTCCTTGCGCCAGTAGCACGCGAAGGCCCAGCGCGGCAGTTGCTCGCCCGGATACCACTTGCCCTGTCCATAGTGCATCAAGGCACCCGGCGCCCAGCGCTTCTGCAAACGGTTGATCAGGTCATCCGCGCGCAAACGCTTCGTCGGCCCCAGCGCCGTAGAATTCCACTCCGCTCCATCATAATCATCAATGGAGACAAACGTAGGCTCACCACCCATCGTCAGCCGCACATCATTCTTCGTGAGCTCGCTATCCACGCGATGACCGAGCTTCTCGATCTCCGCCCATTGGTCTTCGGAGTAAGGCAACGTCACGCGCGGCGTTTCCGCGATGCGCGTCACCTTCATCACCACGTCGAATTCCGTTTCGCACTCATCCACCCCGCCTGAGATGGGTGAAGCACTCGAAGGATCCGGTGCCGCCGCCAGCGGGATATGTCCCTCACCGGCGAACAATCCGCTCGTCGGATCTAGGCCGATCCAGCCTGCGCCCGGCAGATACACCTCGCACCACGCATGCAGGTCCGTGAAATCTTTTTCCGCACCACTCGGTCCATCCAGCGATTTCACATCC
>JAJNBN010000379.1 GCA_021156225.1 Verrucomicrobiota bacterium
AACCCAATCCTTCGGCTTGGGGCGGCTCGTTGGCCAGATTTACGCTTTATTGTATCTTAGCCCCTCTCCAATCTGCCTCGAAGAGATTGCCTCCCAGCTGGGCGTCAGCAAGGCCAGCATCAGCATCACCGTTCGCCAGATGGAACGTTGGGCCGCCGTGCACAAGGTATGGGTCAAAGGTGACCGTCGCGACTTCTACGAGGCGGAAACGGATTTCCGGAAGATTTTCCGTGAAGGGTTTTTAGAAACATTGCAGAAGAAGCTTCACACGGCGGGTAACCAATTGGAACAGGTCGAGTCATTAGCCAAGGAAAGTCCCACCCTAGGTGTTGATCAAGAAGCTCGTAAAACAGTAACTGAACGTCTGGAACGAGCGCGTAAGTTTCAGCGTCAGCTCTCGGGTCTCATTGATAACCCGCTGATCAATCGTTTGCTTTGACAATGTCCTCTTTTTCAACCATTTACGACCGAGTCATCCGGCCAAGCCGCAAATTGGAAGCGGTCAATTTCAGCGAGCTATGGTTCTATCGTGAACTTTTCTGGCAGCTTGCATGGCGCAACGTTCTCGTGCGCTACAAGCAAACGGCCATCGGCCTCGCGTGGGCAGTGCTGCAGCCCTTGCTCACCATGATCATTTTCACTGTACTTTTTGAAAAAGTGGCCAAGCTTCCCAGCGGCGGCGCCCCTTACGCCATGGTTACATTTGCCGCCCTCCTCCCCTGGCAATTCTTCTCCAACGCCGTAACAACTGGCAGCGGCTCGCTCGTCAGCTCCCAAAATCTGATAACAAAAATTTACTTCCCTCGGTTGCTCATTCCGGCAAGTGCTGTGGCCGGCAACGCGATCGACTTCGGGATAACCCTTGTTCTGATGTTTATGCTGATGGCTTGGTATGCTGTCGGAGTCAGCCCATTGCTCCTGCTTCTGCCTTTCTTTTTCGCCCTCACCGCCGCCGCCGCCTTGGGGCTATCCCTTTGGCTAGGTGCGTTAAACGTCAAATACCGTGACGTCAGCCATGTCGTCCCCTTCTTAACACGGATCGGCCTCTACGTAAGCCCGGTCGGCTTCATCTCCGCTGTTATTCCTGAAAAATATAAGCTTGCCTACTACACCCTCAACCCGATGGCGGGCTTCATCGACGGTTTTCGGTGGAGTATCTTGGGGGCGGGTTATGAGCCATGGTGGCCTGGGCTGCTGTCCGGCTCGCTCGTTACACTATTGGTACTCATTACCGGCGCTTATTACTTCCGCAGTGCTGAACGCCGCTTTGCTGACATCATTTGATCCATGAGCGATCCTATCATATCAGTCCGCGGATTGGGTAAGAAATACCATTTAGGTATCGCGTCGCGTCACGACACTTTGCGCGACCGGCTAGCCGATACCGCTGCCCGCCTCTTCCGGCGCAAGGAAACCTCCTCGGCGGCAACTACTGAGTTCTGGGCCCTCACCGACGTCTCCTTTGACATCCAACCCGGCGAAGTCGTTGGCATTATCGGACGCAACGGCGCAGGCAAATCCACCCTGCTCAAACTACTCAGCCAGATCACCGAACCTACCACAGGTGAGATACGCCTACGAGGACGGGTCGCCAGCTTGCTGGAGGTCGGAACCGGTTTTCACCCCGAACTGACCGGACGTGAAAATGTATTTCTTAATGGGGCTATTCTCGGCATGACCCAAGCCGAGATTCGCAAGAAATTCGATGAGATCGTTGATTTCGCGGGCATTGAAAAATTCCTGGACACACCGGTCAAACGCTACTCCAGCGGCATGTATGTGCGTCTTGCCTTCGCCGTCGCCGCGCATCTCGAACCGGAAATCCTGATCGTCGATGAAGTCCTCGCCGTGGGTGACTCCGCCTTCCAGCGAAAGTGTCTGGGCAAGATGCAGGACGTCAGCGCACGTGGCCGGACGGTGCTTTTTGTTTCCCATAACATGGCTGCCGTAACCAGGCTGTGCCAGCGCGCCATCTTGATGCAGGACGGCAAAGTGGTCATGGAAGGTCCGCATCAAAAAGTGGTGCCAGCCTATCTCCACGGCGGCTTCTCAACGATGTCCGAAAAAGCGTGGCCCCCCGGCAAGCGACCCGGTAGCAGCTCCGCACACCTCCTCTCGACCCGCTTGCGCCGCCTGGATGGCAGCACCTGTGAAACTGCCGACATCCGCGAGCCAGTGGGGATCGAGACTCGGTATGAAGTGCTGACCAATGGACAGATAATGATTCCCAACTATCATGTCTTCAATGAGGATGGCACCTGTTTGTTTGTGATTTCCGACATCCGCTCCCCTTGGTATCGCCAACCCCGGCCGGCTGGAGTGTATGAAAGTGTTGCCTGGATACCTGGCAATTACTTGGCCGAGGGCACCCTCATAGTCGGAGTGGCTCTCACCACTCCTCAACCGGAACAAGTTCACTATTACGAACGCGACGTCATCGCTTGCCAGGTCGTAGACAGAATGGAAGGTGATTCGGCCCGGGGAGATTACGGATTACAACTGCCGGGCGTTATCCGCCCCTTGTTGGAATGGCAGACGCAAACCTTGAATTGAAACCCAGCACAAGCCAATGAAAGTAGTCATTTTATGTGGTGGTCTCGGAACCCGCCTGCGGGAAGAGACGGAATACCGCCCCAAGCCCATGGTGCCTGTGGGCCCTCGTCCCATTCTCTGGCATATCATGAAGTATTATGCCGCGTTTGGTCACAAAGAGTTTATCCTCTGCCTCGGCTACAAAGGAGAGGTTATCAAAGATTACTTCCGCAACTACAATTGGAACACGAGTGATGTCACCCTCAAACTGGGACGCAATCCCGAAATCCGTTATCACAATTCGCATGATGAGGAAGACTGGACCGTCACCATGATCGATACCGGCCAAGACACCATGACCGGCGGCCGACTGAAACGTGCCTTGGAATACATTCAGGGTGAAACTTTTCTGCTCACCTACGGAGATGGCGTGACCAATAGTAACATCAACCAGTCGATCGAATTCCACAAGAATCATGGCAAGATTGCCACCGTTACCGCTGTGAAGCCTTCCGGCCGTTTCGGTGAACTCGCCATGGATGGGGAAACGATCACAGCTTTCCGAGAAAAACCGGAGAAGGAATCCTCCTACATCAGCGGTGGTTTCTTCGTCCTCAACTCTCAGATCGGGGATTATCTCAGTGGCGACTCTTGTATTTTTGAACGCGAACCGCTGGAAAACCTTACCAAAAACTCCGAGATCCATGCCTGGAAACACGATGATTTCTGGCAATGCATGGATACCTTGCGCGAGCAGGAACTCCTGACTCGCATTTGGAACAGCGGCAAAGCCCCTTGGAAAATCTGGTGACCATGTTTGGCGGCATCTATAACGGCAAACGCATACTGCTCACCGGTCACACCGGTTTCAAAGGCAGTTGGCTCAGCCTTTGGCTGCGCACGCTCGGCGCTGAGGTGCATGGTTATGCCCTGCCTCCCGATACCACGCCGAATCTCTACAGTGTCATCAGGGCCAATGCGTTTGCTTCGGAAGAACTGGCGGATATTCGCGACAGCGCCAAACTTCTGACTGCCGTCAAACGCATCAATCCGGACTTCATCTTTCACCTTGCCGCGCAGCCTTTGGTCCGCGAATCCTACCGCCAGCCGGTAGAGACCATGCAAACCAATGTGATGGGCACCATCAACCTGCTGGAAGCCATCCGCCATTTGGGACGCCCGGTGACTACGCTCATCGTCACCACGGACAAGTGCTACGAAAATGTCGGCTGGAATTATGGCTATCGGGAGACGGATCCGCTCGGCGGCCATGATATTTACTCCGCAAGCAAGGCCGCGTGCGAACTGACCGTCGCTGCCTGGCGCCGCTCTTTCTTTGTCCCGGAAAAGCTGGGTCCGCTCGTCAGCGCCCGCGCGGGCAATGTCATCGGCGGTGGCGATTTTGCTGCTGATCGCATCATGCCGGATTGCATCCGCGCCTTGTCCACCGGCAAAGCCATCAACGTGCGCAACCCGCATGCCACCCGCCCCTGGCAGCACGTGCTCGATTGTCTGAGCGGTTATCTCTGGCTTGCTGCGCGTTTGTATCAGCAGGATAACAGTTCCCCGCTGGCTTCCGCATTTAATTTCGGCCCTTCACTACAATCGAACCAAAACGTGCGCGTGCTCGTGGAAGAGATTCTCAAGAACTGGCCCGGCCAATGGCAGGATACCTCTGATCCAAAGGCCGTGCACGAAGCCTCACGCTTGCATCTGTCCATCGACAAAGCCGCGGCCCTGCTCGATTGGCAACCCACGTGGGACTTTGCCGATGCCGTGGCGCAAACCGTTGGCTGGTACAAACAGTGGCACGATCAAGACCCTGCCGGTCTGCGGGAATACACTTTGCAACAGATCAACACCTTTGCCCTAGCGGGAAAAACCATCGGCAATCCTTGGGCACGCGAAATTAACTCATGAGTGCATCTGGCTTTAAATGTCATTCTTGCGGCGGTAGCCACCACGAAATGGTGCTCGACCTCGGCCTGCAACCCTTGGC
>JAJNBN010000012.1 GCA_021156225.1 Verrucomicrobiota bacterium
TCCGATCATCTCCGCCGTGGTGGAGCCTCGGACCACATTCAGATTGATGATCTTGAGATGCGACCATTCGATGAGCGAATTGGTCCTCGTCAGCAGATCGGCATGGCGCACCTCCGGTCCTTTCACCATCGGCCGATACAAGGGATCGCCGATGACCGTGGTTTGCCAGGACAGCACGGGCGAGGCCGAATAGGCAGCTTCGGCGAGACTGAAGCGGTTGTGCAACCAGCGCACCATGAACGTGCCCACATCCGGTGTGCCGCCGAGGTACGGTTCATACACGCAGCCCATCGTGGCCGTGACGCCTTGGGCGAGGAGCGGTCCCACCCAGTTGCGATTCGTGGCCCGGATAGTATCCGCGCTGAAGGAATGCAAATGGTAGGCAAAAGCTCCTGGCGTGAACTCCGGCTCACCCCAGGTGAAGGGGCCGGAGGGATTGCCATCATACCAGCCCACATAAAATCCCGTCTGGCTCATCGGAAAACTGCGCGTGAAGGTCTCCGGTTTCGTGTCGATCACCGTTTCCCAGCCGAGCTTGGAAGTGACCTCGCCCGCCAGTTTGATCCAGTCATCACCCTGCTTGTATTCGCCTTCGTTGATATTACGCAGATCGATGTACGAACGGCCCCACAGACCGTCACGCTCGGCTTCCAGCGCTTTGTCCACCAATCCCTTGGCGATCCCTTCGCTGGGACCGTCCAGGCGAGTCACCAGTAAAATGCCGTTGGTCGGGGAGAGCATGGCCGCATTGGTCAGGCCGTAAAATGGGCTGTTGATCGGGCCGGTGATGTTCAGGTTGCGGGTCTTCATCGGCAGCAGCGAGAGCTCGCTGTCCACGGCCGCGTAGTTCTCGCGCAAGGCCGCTGGCATTTGACTGGTGCCGGGTTCATCCAGGCCCGTGACTTTGGCGATCTTCAACGGCACGCCGTAGCACAACACGGCATAGCGGATCTTGGATTCCGCCACGGAAGGAGCCGTCAGATTGGGTTCATTGGCGTCCGGGCGCAAAACGAAGAGCTTTCGATCGAGCAATACTTTCCACAACGGTTCTTCCAGTTCCTTCCGGTAATCCTCGCGGGTGATGATCTCCTCTTTGGAAAGGTGCAGGCCGATGACCTGCTCTTTCGGCACTTGCCGTTTCTCCGCGTAATACTCCGCCACGCGTTTGGATTCCGGCGAGCGGTCATTATACACCACCACCACTTCAGCGCCTTCATCGGCGCGCGCGATCTTGGCTTGCCCGAGGATCGCCCCCAACAAAAGCAACACGTTCAGTAAACGACGGCTCATGGATTTATCCTTCAATCGAGATCTTCAAGCCATCATAAGCCAGCTCCACCCCGGGGGGCAGTTCTGCCTGGTCGATGTCATGATCGTAATCATGGGTCAAATGGGTGAGCAACGTGCGACCGGCCTGGATGCGTCGGGCGGCCGTCAGCGCTTCATCGAGACACATGTGTGTCCAGTGCAGTTCCTTGCGCAGGGCATCCAGCACGACTACATCCACGCCGCGAACAGCTTCCACAGCCGCCGCAGGCACTTCTTTGCAATCACTGAAGTATGCGAGCTTTTTGCGGCCGTTTTGTTCAAACAAAAATCCGGAAGTCGTCATGCGTCCGTGCGGCAGGTCGAAGGCCGTGATGCGCAGATCGCCCAATTCAAACGGACCGGTGATGATGTGTGGCTCCGGGATGAAGTACGTCTTGTACCACGGGCCATCATGGAAGGCGTAGGAATAGACACGTTTCAGGTCCGCCATGGTCGCCAGACTGGCGTAGATCGGCAGCCCACCGCCGCGCAGATCGCAAAAGCGGCGGCAATCATCCAAGCCCATGACGTGATCCGAATGCGAATGGGTAAAGAGCACGGCATCCAGCCACTTGATGCCTTCCCGCAAGACCTGCGTGCGAAAATCCGGCGGCGTATCCACGGCGATCTTCACCTTGTCCGTGGCCACATAGATGGCGGAGCGGAGCCGGTGATTCTTGGGGTTCGCAAGGTACGCGGGCGGATAATCCTTGCCGATGACCGGCACGCCCTGCGACGTGCCCGACCCTAAGAATGTGAATTCAAACGCCATGCCGTCGTCTTTGTACAGGAAGAATACGAAGGGGGCAAATTCAGCTTTGTCCTGCTACTCCACCTGGCTGCGTATCTCGCCGCTCTTCACCCGCGTTTTAAGCTTTTGCCCGGGCTTCACTTTCGCGGCATCACGGACAATCTCGCCGGATTCCGCGTCCATGGTGATGGAATAGCCGCGCTGGAGGACGTTCTCCGGTCCGAGCAGACGCAACTTGCTTTCCGCCTGTTGCAAGCGCGCTTGCAAACGTTCCAATTGGTGCTGCGCCAGTTCCTGAAAGCGCCTTTCCGTCTGCCCGAAAACTTCCCGGCGTTGCTTGATCTGAGCGGAAGGCCGGATATGGCTAAGCCGCTGGAGCAGCCGGGCAAAACGGTTCTGATGCTCGCGCAATTGCACCCGCGCACAACGCACGAGGGAAAACTGCAGGTCATCTAGCCGCTGCAACGTTTCATTCAGCTTCCGGCGCGGATGCATCCGGGCCAGGCGGCCGGCCAGGGCGTCCAGCTCATCAAGCTGTTCATTCAGGCGGCGACGGGCGAGCTGGCCCAGCCGTTGACGGGTGCGCAATACGAACTCCCGCGCCACCATCGCCTCCGCCGTGATGATCTCCGCCGCGGCACTGGGCGTAGCCGTGCGGAAATCGGCTACGAAATCGCTGATAGTAAAATCGATCTCATGCCCCACCGCCGAGATGACCGGCAGGTAACTCTCGAAGATGGCACGAGCGACCGGCTCTTCATTGAACGCCCACAAATCCTCCAGACTGCCACCACCGCGCGTGACCAGGATGAGGTCCAGCCGCTGTCCGGGTTCTTGCGCGGCACTCCATTGGTTCAACAACTCGATGGCACAGGCGATTTCATCCGCCGCTCCCGCGCCTTGCACGCGGCAGGAGGCCAGCATGAGTTCCAGGCCGGGATCACGCCGCATGATGACATGGATCACATCCCGGATGGCCGCACCCGTGCCGGAAGTCACGATGCCGATGCGCTGCGGGAAACGCGGCAACGCCCGCTTGCGCTCCGGCGCGAACAATCCTTCCGCCGCGAGCTTCTGCTTGAGCTTCTCGAAAGCGACTTGCAACGCACCGATGCCTTGCAGTTCCACCGCCGTGACGCGCAACTGATACTGCCCGCGCGGTTCATACACTGTGAGGTCACCGTTCAGCACCACCTTCTGCCCATCGCGTAAGGCCTCGCGCACGTCGAGCGCCTCCCCGCGAAAGAGCACGCAGCTCAACTGCGCGGCCGCGTCCTTCAGCGTGAAATACATGTGGCCGGACCCTTGCGCCCGCAGATTCGTGATCTCACCTGTCACCCAGATCTGGCCGATCTGCTTTTGGAGGGTGCGTTTGATCTCCCCCGTCAGCTCCGCCACCGTCAAAACTTTGCGCGCCGCCTCCTTGGGGAACAATTCCCCAAAATCCCATTGTGATGACGGCTTGCGGCTCATTCAAATCGTGACGACTATTGAAACCTATCAGGGAGAAAACGCGAGCCGGAAACCTATCGCCCCTTGATTTTGGGCCGGGTTGGAGGCTGGCCAGACATTGCAGATTAGGATTTGACACCCCTAGGCCGGTGAAACTACGTTTCCGAGACCTAACCACCAACTAAGTATGTCGGAAGAGACACCAGTACCACCGAAACCGGCCGAAGCCTCCAAGGTCCAGCCGAAGAAGGAAACCGTCCGCATCAGCCTCCCGCCCAAGGCGAAGGAAACCGTCCGCATCGGCTTGCCCAAGCCGACCGTGCCCGGTTTGCCGCCCAAGCCGGCTGCACCTCCGACGGCGTCCATTCCGGCACCAGCCGTTCCGGCTGCTCCAGTAGCAGCGGCAGCTCCGGCGGCGCCCGCCCCGGCGGCTCCGGGAGCCACGGTTCGTATCACTTTGCCCCCGGCCGGTCCCCGGCCCGCTGGCGCTCCTACGGCGGTAGCGGCTCCGCGTCCCGTCGCGGCCGCACCTGCTGCAGCTCCGGCTGCCCCGGCAGTGACGGCTACGGCCACCGCTCCTGGTGGCGCGGTCGCCACGGCCACTGCGGCTGCCCCGGCGGTTGCCGTCAAGGGTGCCAAACCGGCGAAGGCGCCGAAACCCGCGCCGGTCCCCGGTGCGCCGTCAGCCAAAGCCAGCGTGCTGGACTTGGTACTGGCCATCCTCGCGCTTCTGGTGAATATTGGAGCAGTCGTTTACGGACTGCATTTGGGCGGGGTGTTTTAAGTCTGCCATAGGCGGACGCAACCAGCCCCTGGAAACGGCGTAGTATCTAAGCGCGTTATGGGTTCAGCCAATATTGTCACGTTGACGGAAGCTAACTTCGAAACCGAAGTCTTGAAATCCTCCACCCCGGTGCTGGTCGATTTCTGGGCTGAATGGTGCGGTCCCTGCAAGATGCTCGGGCCTACGCTGGATGAGCTCTCCAACGAGTACGTCGGCAAGGCCAAGATCGCCAAACTGAACGTGGACGATGCTCAGAACCTCGCCGCCCAATACGGCGTGTCCTCCATCCCCATGCTCCTGTTTTTCAAGGGCGGCCAAATCCAGAACCAGATGGTCGGCGTGAAGGGCAAAGCCGTTTTGAAGGGTGAACTGGACAAGCTGGTTTAACGGCTCCACATACGCTCGGCGGCGGTTATGATCATCACACCCCGCGAACTGGCCCTCCGTGCCGAGTTGTATCATCAGATGAGTTCCATGGTGAAGGCAGGCCTCGGCCTGCCTTCTGTCATTGAACAGCTCGCCAAGCATCCGCCCAAACGTTCCTTTCGCGAACCGCTCAATATCGTGGTGCAGCATCTGCGCCAGGGGAATACCTTTTCCGATTCCCTGGCCAAGACGGGTGATTGGGTCACCCAGTTCGATACTTCCCTCATTGAAGCCGGTGAACGCAGCGGTCGTTTGCCCGAGTGCTTCCAGATGCTCTCGGATTACTACCGGGAGCGTGCTGAACTGGCGAACTCGCTCATCCAACGGCTCGCGTATCCTGTTTTCCTCTTTCACTTCGCCACGCTCATTTTCCCGGTCAGTTCCCTGGTGGCATTGGTGAAGGAAGGGGCGGTGCTACAGTTCGTGATCGGCAAGATCTTCATCTTGGGACCCGTCTATGCCCTGGTCTTCCTGACGTTGCTGGCGGGACAAGGACGTCATGGCGAAGGCTGGCGGGCCTTTGTAGAAAAGGTTTTGCACATGGTCCCCGTGCTGGGCAAGGCACGCCGCAGCCTCGCCATGGCCCGTCTCGCGGCCGCCTTGGAAGCACTGCTCATGGCGGGCGTGAATACCATCGAGGCGTGGATGCTGGCCTCAGCAGCCTGCGGTTCACCAGCGGTCCATAAGCGGGTGCTTTCCTGGAAGAGAAATCTGGAGAACGGTGACTTTCCTTCGGAACTCGTGAATAAAGCGCCGGAGTTCCCCGAGTTGTTCGGCAACCTTTATCACTCGGGCGAAGTCAGCGGCAAACTGGATGAATCCCTGGGCCGCATCTACACGTTCTATCAGGAGGAAGGCTCCCGGAAGATGCGTAATTTCCTGACGGCCTTCGGCGTGGGCATCACCATCCTAATCATGCTTGGCATCGCCTTCAGCATCATCACCTTCTACATCGGCATGTTCCAGCAGATCGGCAATGCAGCGGGCACGGAATAACCACTATCTTTTCACAGATAAGGCGTCAGCAGGCGGGCCACGCCATCGCGCAGCTTGATGAGCAGGGGGCGGTTGTCCACTTCGAAAAGGGTGAGTTGATGGGCGGTGGCGAGCTTGCCTTCGATGTGAGCTTCCAGTTCGCCCGCCAGTTTCGGGCAGTAACATTCCACGTTCAACTCGAAGTTCAGCCGCAGGCTGCGCGGATCGAAATTGGAGGAGCCGATGAAGGACCACACGCCGTCCACGACCATGAGCTTGGAATGATCGAAGGGGCCCTTGGTGAGCCACACGCGACAGCCGCGGATGAGCAACTGCCAGAGCTGGGCCATCATGGCCCAATGGACGAAGGGCAGATTATTCTTCTCCGGCAAAATGATATCCACCTGCACGCCGCGCATCGCCGCGACATTGATCGCGCTGAGCACTGCAGGGTCTGGCAGGAAATAGGGGTTCAGGATGCGGATGCGTTTTTGTGCGCAGGTGATCGCACCCAGAATGGTCCAGCGAATCTTCTCGAAATTGTCATCCGGGCCGTCCGGTACGCAGCGTGTCAGCACGGAACCGGTGGCGACGAGAGGCGGGAACCATTTCTCGCCGCGAAGTTCGATACGGGTGCTGAACATCCAGTCGTCAGCAAACGCTTCCTGCAGGTAGCCCACGATGGGGCCGCGCAGGCGGAAATGGATGTCCTGCACGGGCCGCTTGGGGTTCAGGCTGAGCTGGTGTCCATCACGAATGTTCATGCCGCCGGTGAAGGCGACGAGGCCATCGGCGATGAGGATCTTGCGGTGGTTGCGCAAGTTGATGGCCAAGGTGCGGAAGGGCACGGATGTCGGTAAAAAGCGCACGACGGGGATCCCCGCTTTCTTCAACTTGGGCACGATGGAAGGCCAGGAGTAGCGTGCCCCGGTGTCATCGATGAGCACGCGCACCTCCACACCGCGCTGCAAAGCCCGGGTCAACGCATCGGCGAACATGTCGCCCACTTGGCCCTGATCAAAGATATAGGTGGCGAAGGTGACGGAAGTTTTTGCGGCATCGATGGCGGCAAGCATCGCCGGGTAGGCCGCATCGCCATTTACCAAAGGCTCCACGGAATTTCCGGCGAGCAGGGGCTGGGGCGTCATCTGGTTCATGAGGCGGACCAGGGGAACGAAGGAAGGCCATTCGCGCGTGACCTTGTTCAAGGGCTGTTCGCGTTCGGTAAGGGTGCCCGCCGTGGTCTGATAGCGCGGACAGGCGGCGCGCAATTGCGAGGCGCGCCGGCGCAGGCGATTGATGCCAAAAGTGAGATAGAGCACGGGACCGGCCAGGGGCACGAGCCAGCTCAGGGCGACCCACATGACAGCCGCCCGGGTATCGCGTTTGTTGAGGATGGCGTGAGCAGAGGCAACGACGGCGATAAGTACAGTGAAAAGCGCGAGCAGCACGTGCCACATCTGCGCGAGGTAATCGATCCAGTCTTTCGGTTCGCCTTCCATTATTATCCTGGCCGCAGGAAGTTACGGCAGAGGCGGGCAATTTGCCACGGGAAGTTTGCCGGTTGCACCGGCAGGCCTATATTTTCAAATACAGAAGTAGTGGAATTCTTATCGAAATGGGAAGGAGCCAGGGCTGATGTCGCTACTTCCGGCAAGGGGCAGGCACGCACGCTCAGTGTTTGTCGCTTGCTTCACGTGACGTCGTGACGGAAAAGTGGGGTTGTGAAATACAGCTTCAGATTCCATCTGCTATTACTGCCGCTTTTACTCGTCGCCAGTTCAGTGAGGTCGGCGGAAACGCCGCTGACCAATATCGTCTTCGGCTCCTGCCTGAACAAGGTCGAGCATCCGATGCTGGACCGCACGCTCTTGGTGCCGATGGATCTCTTTATCTTCATGGGTGACAATATCTATGGTGATACGACGAACATGACGGTGATGCGCACCAAGTATGATGCGCTGAAGAACAGCCGATTCTTCCAAGGGGTTAAAAAGAAAGCGCCTATCGTGGCCACATGGGATGACCATGACTACGGGATGAACGATGGCGGAGGTAATTTTGCCTTCAAGAAAGAGGTGCAGGAGGAATTCTACAACTGGCTCGATGAGCCGAAGGATTCACCACGCCGCAAGCAAGAGGGCGTTTACAATGCGCATATCTACGGTCCCGCCGGTAAGCGAGTGCAGGTGATCCTGCTGGATACGCGTTATTTTCGCAGCGTGCTGGCGCGTGGCAATCATGGGATCGAACCAAGCGGTGGCCCTTACATCCCCAGCCAGGACAAGAGCACCACGATGCTGGGGGAGACACAGTGGAAGTGGCTGGCGGAGGAGTTGAAGAAACCGGCAGAGGTGCGGCTGATCGTCTCCAGCATCCAATTTGTACCAGAGTTCGCCGGTTGCGAAGCGTGGGCGAATCTGCCGCATGAGAAAGCGCGACTGCTGGAGCTGCTGAAAACCACGAAAGCGAGCGGAGTATTCTTCCTGAGCGGGGACCGGCATTGGTGCGAGTTCTCCAAGATGGATGGGCTGGCGGGCTATCCCATCTACGAGATGACGGCGAGCGCGATGACGCAGGTGCATCCGCGCGGCACGCCGACACCGAACAAATACCGGATGCTGCCGAAGACGTTCCACAATGCGAATGTGGGGCTCTTGAGCATCGACTGGGGGCAGAAAGATCCACTGCTGCACGTAAAGATTCTGGATGTGGCAGGAGAAACGCAACTGGAGCATAAGCTGAAGTTGAGCGAACTGCAGGCGAAGTGAGGAGTGGCGCAGGTTGGCAACCTGCTGTATCGCCGACTGGTAGTCGGCAGGCCTCTAAATGGTTCACGATTCGCAGATTACCAATCTGCGACCCAGCAGACCGCCAGTCTGCGCTACAGACATGCTGAATGACGAATGTTTCTCCAGTGCTCATTCCGACGAAGGATCGCAAGCAGGCGATGGACTGGAGTCTGGTGCTGGTGAGCCAAGGGATCGAGACAAGCATTGTGCAGATCGGAGAGGAGCGGTTTGCCCTGGAAGTGGCGGGCAAGGATTCCGTGCGCGCGTTTCAAACGCTCAAGCTTTATCACAAGGAAACGCGCGGCTGGGACTGGTGGTTGACGCCTGCGGTGGAAGGGCCGCGCTTCGAGCCGTTGGCGTTGCTATGGGTGGTCGCGCTGGTTTTCTGGCATGGGCTGGCGGACAAGGGGCCTTTGCTGATCTCCGCAGGCGCGATGGATAGCGAGCGATTTGCGCTGGGAGAATGGTGGCGGCTTTTCACCGCCGTCACCTTGCATCATGACCTGGCGCATCTGGCGGCGAATTGCACCATCGGCCTGGTGCTCTTCGGCCTGGCCGCAGCGCGGTATGGTTTAGGCGTGTCGCTGCTGGCGGCGTACCTCGCGGGCGTGCTGGGTAATGTGGCGGGCTGGATGATCTATGATCCGCCGTATCGGAGCCTGGGCGCATCGGGCATGGTGATGGGAGCACTGGGATTGCTGATCGCGCGGCCATCCATCGGTGAAGGGTTGCCCAGCTTGAAGCGCAAACGGCTCATGATCGCAGCGAGCGCAGGGGTGATGCTCTTTATGTTGCTGGGGGCGAATCCGCAGAGCGATATGGTGGCACACTTGGGCGGGTTCGCGGCGGGATTGCTGTTCGGCTGGATGATCCGGCGCAGTGTGCTGAAAGAAAACTCGGCGTGGAATCAGCAGATCGCCCTCGGGGCGTTCATCCTTTTATTGCTGCTGACGTGGGGACGGGCGCTTCGCTAAGTGTGCCAGCGGGAGTCGTGGGTTCGGATGGTGCCGTCAATTTCAGGCCGGCGATGCCCGCGATGATGAGGGCGATGCTCAAGAGGCGCAGCCAGTCCTTGGACTCATTGAACAGAAGGATTCCCGCTATCGCTCCGCCCGCTGCGCCAATCCCCGTCCAGATGGCGTAGGCGGTGCCCATGGGAATCGTTTTGATGGCGAGGGAAACGACGAACATGCTGGCGATGAGCGCGGCGACAACAATGGCGCTGGGCCAGAAATTCTTGAAGCCATTCGAGTATTTCATCGCGATGAGCCAGACGATCTCCAGCGCGCCACCCAAGAAAAGATAGAACCAAGCCATGCGCGGAGTGTCGGGCTAGGGGCGGGAAAATTCAAGCAAGGGGACAAATTGACCTAGCCGCCGAGCCCACTTGGCCAACAAGGCAAGCAAGCAGGCGAAGATGGAGGGAAAAACGGGATGCTTTAGGTATTCGAAGGGTATTTTAGCTAAGAGGAGCAGAGAAATTGGCAAAGTAAGGGCAGGGTGAATACAATGTATTTACAAAATTTTGAATGAGGGGACCCGGGGTATATACCCCATGCGGATGGCGGATGTGGGTTGGTTGGGGGGAGAGAATGAGTGAAGGGCGGGTTTGGATTTTGGACTGTATCCAGTTGCAAATAAGACACTTATGGTATCTTATTGGGAGTAACAGAGGGGTGTAAAAAGTTGAGTAGCGCAATGATTTGGGACAGGTAAAATTGTGACTGGTTTAGAGAAAAAAAGCCGTTGACGTACGGGGAGAGGTGATGCAAAGTGACCGCGCACACTAAATCAGGAAAAGTAACTCTCAAATGAAAACAAAAGCACTTGTTCTTGCAGGACTGGTATCGCTGGCCGGGGTGGCCGCGAGCGAGGCGCAGACGGTTTACTCCGTGAATGCGGTCGGATTTGTGAATGTGACGGTCGCACCGGGCGCGTTTCAAATCATCGCCAACCCATTGGCTCAAAGCGCATCTGATCTGAATAGCCTTTTGCCGGGCGCTCCGGTGAATACCATTATCTATAAGTTTGATACTGGTACTGGTTCGTTCACCTCGTTCACCAAACGTTCCACTGGTTTTTGGACGGGCATCAATGTCAACACAACCTCTTTCAATCCGGGTGAAGGCTTCTTCGTAAAGAATCCGGATACCGTTAACCCGCTCGTTTTGACGTTCACCGGTGAAGTCTTGCAAAGCAGCGGCACGCCGTTGCAGAACAGCATCCCTGCTGGTTTCTCGATTCTCGCCTCTCAAGTGCCGGTTGCTGGCACGCTCGAAGCTCAATTGGGTTTCCCGGCTGGCGTGAACGACATCGTTTACAAATTCGTTGATGGCCAATATATCGCCTCTACGCGCCGCGCCAATGGTTCTTGGACGGGTGTTGTTCCTGGCGATCCGCAAATCTCCGTGGCTGAAGGCTTCTTCTTCTCCAACGGCGGCGCAAGCAAGACTTGGAGCCGGACGTTCAGCGTCTCGAACTAACACGTAAACTAAGCGAACGAGTTTTTGTCTTATGAAAAAATTAGTGTTTTCGATCGTGGCGGGAATCGCCCTTCTCGGTGCCCAGAATGTTTTGGCCGAAGGCGCGATTTTCTTGAGCAACTTCGGCAATGGCTCGACCATCGCTGACACCCCCATTAAGCTGGCCAACGGCACGACGGATGCCCCGTCGTTCTTCGTCCAGATTTGGGGCGGCACGTCCGCTGGTAATCTTGCACCAATCGCCGCTGTCTCGGGTGGTGCTACTACCTTCACGGCAAATGCTGGCGACGGATTCTTCGACTTCGGTACGGGTGTGATTCCCGGTTTGGCCGATGGTGGCACGGGATTCTTTGAAGTTCGTGCTTGGTCTGGTGGTTCAACGTTTGATACAGCGACATTCCGCGGCACCTCTGGTGTCTTTTCTCAAGCCACTGGCACTGGTCCTCAAGTCGGGCCTCCGGCTACCACCGGAAATCCGGCCGTCCTGAACATCCCCGGCAACTCGATTGTGCTGGCTGCTGTTCCGGAGCCGACCACGATTGCCCTCGCAGTGATGGGCGGTCTCGGATTGCTGGCGCGTCGCCGCCGCAATGCCTAAGAGTTACTTCCATTAGTGTGCAAAATTGAACCCCGGCTTCGGCCGGGGTTTTTTGTTTTTATAGAACAGAAGGAAACCGAAGCAAGGAAGCGTCACGCCGTGCGGCAGCACTGCCAGCGAAGGCCCGCAACTCCTATGATAACCAATGAGGAGGCTTAACCCGAACGTCTGAGCCACTTCACCATTTCATTGGCAAAGGCAGGCAAATCTTTGGGAGTGCGGCTGGAGATGAGATTGCCATCCACGACGGCCGCTTCGTCCACCCACACCGCACCGGCATTGATGAGGTCATCCTTGATGCCCAAAGAACCGGTGGCCTTCTTGCCTTTTAAGATCTTCGCTGAAATGGGGATCCAGCCGCCGTGACAGATAAACGCCACCATATTACCCCGCTCATGGAAGTCCTTCACGATGGACAACACCTTGGCATCGCGACGTAGTTTGTCCGGCATGAAGCCGCCCGGGATCAGCAGGCCGCAATAATCCATCGTGCGCACTCGGTTTATCTCCACCTCGGCCTCGGCAGGGTAGCCGTGCTTGCCCTTATAGATTTTCAATTCTTCACCGGCGAGCACCGTATTGTAGCCGGCCTCTTCCAGCCGCAACTTGGGATACCACAACTCCAAGTCCTCGTAGGTATCGTCCACCAAAGCCAAGAGATTTTTTTGCATACGTGAAACCTTATGGCAAAAAAAGATGCATCAAACCGAGTTCCAAGGGAAGCGAAACCCGCAGGGCAACTATCATTCGAGTCCATTACGCTCAGCGCGGAATTGCTAAAACTGCCCGGTGTATGCGAACTTGCCATCATGTCACGTGAGTATGTGCTGAATTCGTTCCGACCGCCGGTCAATCTACAGATTGATTACGCGGCCGAATTGAACGAGCAGCAATACGCCGCCGTCACCGCCGCACCTGGACCTGCACTCGTTATCGCCGGGGCCGGTTCCGGCAAGACCCGCACGCTCACGTATCGCGTTGCCTTTCTCTTGGAGCAAGGCATCCCGGCGGATCGCATCTTGTTGCTGACGTTCACAAACAAGGCGTCGAAAGAGATGATGCGCCGGGTGAACGATCTGCTCGGCTCGGAACTCAGTTCGCTCTGGGGCGGGACGTTTCACTCGGTTGGTCATCGCATCTTGCGGCGGAATGCGGAGAAGATCGGTTACCGCAAGGATTTCTCCATCATGGATGCGGAGGACGCCAAGGATCTCATCGGCACCGTCCTCGGCGAGTCCAATATCGATGTGAAGGAGACGCGTTTTCCCAAGGCGGATAACCTCGGCTCCATGTTCTCCATGGCGGTGAACACGCGGAAGAGTATCGGAGAAACGCTTAGCCAGTTTTACGATCACTTCAGCCATCTCGCGCCGCTCATCGCCGGTTTACAGGTGAAGTATCAGGAGCGCAAACGCGCGGCGAACATGATGGATTACGACGACTTGCTTGTGCTCTGGCTGAAACTGTTGCAAGAGCACGAAGACGTCCGCACGCATTACCAGCGCCAGTTCCAGTTTATCCTGGTGGACGAGTATCAGGACACGAATCTCATCCAGGGCGAGATCATCGATGCGCTCGCGGGGCCGCATAAAAACGTGATGGCGGTGGGCGATGACTCCCAGAGCATCTACTCCTGGCGTGGCGCGAACTTCCGCAACATCCTCGATTTCCCGAAGCGTTATCCGGGAGCGAATGTTTATAAGATCGAGACGAACTACCGTAGCACCCCGGAAATCCTCCAGCTCGCGAATGCCGCGATCAAGGCGAACACGGAGCAGTTCGAGAAACAGCTCGAACCTTCCCGCAAATCCGGCATCAAACCGGTGCTCGCCGTCTGTGGTGATGCCAGTGAGCAGGCACGTTTCGTGGCCCAGCGTGCGCTTGAACTCCGCGAGGAAGGCACAAACCTCAGTGACATGTGCGTGCTCTACCGTTCGCACTTTCACGTGATGGAACTGCAGATGGAGCTCACGCAGCGGAACATCCCTTATAGCATCACCAGCGGCATCCGTTTCTTCGAGCAGGCGCACATCAAAGACGTCGCGTGCTGGCTGCGGCTCGTGGCGAATCCGCAGGATGAACTCGCGTTCAAGCGGCTCGTGCTCTTCCTGCCCGGCGTGGGCGGCAAAGCGGCGGAGAAACTCTGGCGCAATTTCCAGGCGAACTATCAGGCATTATTGCCCGGCGACAAACTCCCACTTGCCACGGCCTTGCAACAAACTTCCAAGGATGTGCCGAAGAAAGGTGCCGTGGAATGGGCGCAGTTCACTGCCACCGTTTCACAGATCGAGACGGAGCCAATCCGCGAGCAGCCCTCGAACATGATCCGCGTGGTCTTGCAGGCGGGGTATGAAGATTACCTGAAGCGCGAGTATGCGAACTACAAGCAGCGCTTGGAAGAGGTGGAGCAATTCGCCACGTTCGCGTTGCAGTTCGAGAACACCACGGATTTCCTCTCCCAACTCTCACTCCTCACCAACGTGGAAGCCGAGAGCGCGAAGGCGAACGATGATGACGAAGACCGCCTGAAACTCTCGACCATCCATCAAGCCAAGGGCCTGGAGTTCGACGTCGTGTTCCTCATCATGCTCTGCGATGGCCTGTTCCCCAGCTCCCGCTCGCTCGACCGCCCGGAAGCCGAGGAAGAAGAGCGCCGCCTCTTCTACGTGGCCGTGACCCGCGCGAAGAACGAACTCTATCTGAGCTACCCGCTCATCCGCATGGCCCAAGGCTACGGTGAGTCCATGCAACAACCGTCGCGTTTCCTCAATGAACTGCCGAAGGAGTTGCGGGACGAGTGGACGTTGAGATCGTATAGCAGCTACTATTGAGCAGTAAGAAATTCAAAAGGCCGCAGGAACCTCCTGCGGCCTTTATCATTTAAAAAGTTAGCGCCGACTACAAATCCAGCGGCCCGGCCATGCTCTCGCCGTCCATCTCGTAGATGCCGACGAGGTAGCCGTTTTCACGGATCTCGCCCACCTTCAGTTTGCCGTAGAGCGTCACGGCCTGGTCCATGATGGGCTTCACGCCTTTGCTGGTCATCTTGACGCTCACCCATTCGTTGATCTTCGGCACGGAACCATAGCAGCACATGGACTGGTCACGCATCACGAGCAGTTCGGTGATGAGGCCGCCCTCCACTTTGAGCGGCAGCATGAAACCTTTCAGCGCTACGCGCTGGTTGTTCAGGGACCGAACGGTCTTGGGAATCTGATCTTTGCTGGCGTCCGCTTTGGTCACCGCGTTGGTGCTGCCCTCTTCCGGGATGACGTATTCAAAACCCGAGAGGTAATCAAAGCCCACGGTGAGATACTCATGTCCTTCGCCGGTTTTGACTTTTTCCAGCTTGGACGGATCAAGATTGGCCGCATTGTTCGTGGGGGCAGCCAAGGCTGCGGGAGTCGCATCGATCACCGTGGAAACGGTCGCATTGGTCGGAGCAATCGGAACCGGAGTGACCGGTTCACCGATCTTCGTGCCGCGCACTTCCGTAGGCGGCGGTGCGACCACGGTATTCAAGGAATTCTGCTTGGTCTGGTAGCCCCAGAACATAAAGCCGCCCGCAGAAAGGACCACGATGAGGCAAATCAGGACGAGCAGTCCATTGCCCCGCGGTTGTTGGTTCACAGATAGATACATATCAAATCAGAGCGGACACTCAGTTCCCTTTGGGAAAACTGATGGCGATACCGCTGTACACCTTACCCTTGATGTCGAGCTGCTTCAAGGTGCCTTCGAAGGTGTCGGTGGTCTTGAGCCAGTCGGCCTCGGCTTCGAAAAGCGAGGTGTTGCCGACCGTTTCGCCGGTGGCGGTATTGGGCTGCGCCTTGAAGACGAGCGTCTTCTCTTCACCGCCCACTTTTGCGGTGATCTCCAGCGTCTCCTGCTTCACGCGGGTGTAGCCGCTCATGTGCGGCGCGAGAATCCACGCCTTCATCTTGCCGGCAGCGGCATCGCGGAGGAGTTCGATGTGCGCTTCCTCGTCACCGAGCGTAATACCAGTGCCACCATTCGGCGGATCGTGGTGATGGTGATGAGCCTTATCGCCGTGGGCCGCGTGGTCATGGTCATCTTTTTTCTCGCCGCCTTTGCAGGCGCTGAGGGAGATCAAAACGCAGACGCCGAGCAGCGTCGCCACCAGATTGCAAAACGTCTTTTTCATCACAATTAGAGTAGATTACGATATGGGAGTGAGATTGTCGGCAACATTCGTGCGGTAAGCTTTGAAGGCCGGGACCACACCGCAGAGGGCGCTCAAGGCGATGAGACCCAAGGGCGCGGCGACCATCATGGGGTTGAACGCGGTGGCGTCCAGCACCACGCCGGTCTGAGCGCGGATGACCTGTGCTGCCATCGTGGTGATCAGTCCATACACTACCAGGCCAGCAACCGCCCCGATGGCGCCGATGCTGGCCGCTTCCAAGACCACAGCACTGAAGATGGTGCCCTTCCGCGCGCCCAAGGCGCGCAGGATGGCGATGTCACGACGGCGTTCATTCATGGAATTGTAGATGCTCGCGAGCACCGAACCCGCGGCGACCACGGCAACGAGCGCGGCCACAGCGGCGAGCACCTTGTCAAACCACGCGATCTTGTTGAAGAGCTGCGCGACGATCATCGCGATAGGCCAGGCGAAGGTGAGCTTGTCACCCTGCTTGTTATACATCTGTTCGAGCTGCCGGCCGATGAGCGGGCTGCCCGCCTTGAACTTGATAAGCACGGCGCTGAGTTGATCGGCCGATGCCGCGGTGTGGCCGCTCATCTTTTGCAGACCGGCGAGGGGGATCCAGATGACGCGATCGGCAGGTGTGTTCGATGCTTCCATGATGCCTACGACCACGTAGGTTTCGGCGTGCTGATCCTTTTCATTGAAGATGAGGCCGTGGTAGGGCTGGAACTTGTCACCGAATTTCAGGCCGAGACGTTCCGCCACGTAACTGCCCACAACGGCTTCGCGATATTCTTGATCAAAAACACGTCCGCCACTGAGCACGGCAAACTTTTTCCCGGGCACGTATTCCACATCGCTGAAGAGATTCGTGGT
>JAJNBN010000380.1 GCA_021156225.1 Verrucomicrobiota bacterium
GCCTAGTGGAGCTAAGCGGATACCCCTTACGGTTGTACAGTGCAGGAAACAGTCGAACCCATCAGCGCGGCCTACGCCCGCGGCCGCTTCAGGGACTCAGCGGCGAGCTCGTCCTCGAGCGCACTGGCGCGCCGGGTCGGAGCGCCCATCACTTAAGGCATCGCTGAGCACTGACGAGGGGCCAACGTCAATCGTCCCGGAAATGCACTGTGTCTTTTTTTTGCGCGCGTGATGCGGAGTACTGGGCACGGCATCGCAATTGCCGGCCGTGAAGTGATCACTCGCGGCACCAGTGGAAAGTCGAGCGCGGACCAATACGAGCAGCGCCGGTGGTTCATCAGGCGAATCGAATGTCCGCCTTCGGCCCCAAAGCAGACAAACCGCAGCGACGACCGCGCGGCTTGCCCCGCAACGGCGTAAGTAAGTGGCGAGTGGAGGGCCCCGCTTACCCGATGGGCAGATCCTATTACCCAGCGAACATAGAAATCAGCGGTTAGAACAGATCGGCGCTTTCACCCGGCATCTCACGTTGGCTGCGTGCAGCCAACGGCGAGAGTGGAGCCAACGATAATGAGCAATGTCTTTGCGCGTGTCGCGCCAACGTACATCGTCTCCCACATACCGTCTGTAACGACTTCATCGCCAAGCCAAAGCAAAACTACTTGCGCTTCAAGACCTTTGAATCGGGCGACCGTATCGACTAGAACGTAGCCCACCCGTCCATGATGCTCTATTGAGAGCTTTGGGCTGGGCCGCATGCTTGCACACGCACGACCCAAAGCCTCATAGCACGCTGCTTTCGGACGCTTCGCGACAAGCACCGCTAGGTCACTAGGCGCAATCTGGTCATCGACGATGAGTCTTTGGAGTTTCTGAGCAATAAACTCAGCTTGGGCCGATAGGTCACTATGGGCGACACGTTCAACATCAATCCCCCGCGTCTCAGGGGCATCGATAGGCTCGCCACGATAGAACGCATATGCCGCTTCGTGGATTGCTGACGTATTCCTGCAGTTCGTGGTCAGATAAAACGGTTCGTCCGGTACAGGAAGATTCGCGTGACGAGGATAAAGTTTCTGATTCTCGTCAGTGAAGACGAACAGATGTCCGTGCTCGTCATCGCTCATCAGTTCTTCGATAGCGAACCAATACTCATCACTGAAATCTTGAGCCTCGTCAACTACAACCGCGTCGTACTTCTGCGTGAGTACTTCGTTCGTCAACGCCAGCGCATATGGAAGCTGCACATCGAAGCGATGTCGGTCCGTGTGCCCGGGATACGCTTGCTCAGCCTCCGTCAAGACGTTTCGACCCGCGCTCTGGTGAGCCTGCCGAATGCGCAGGTCGCACAGTTGGTGGAAACTCAAGACTTGAATGCCCGGATGCTCGCGTAGTCCGAGAGCTAGTGCGTCTGCCAGCGGCCGGTTGTAGCAAAGCAGCAAAACGGACAAGCCTTGTTCCGCCAAGGCGCGAGCCTTTTCAACGGCGAGTACCGTTTTGCCAGTCCCGGCGCCGCCAGACACAACGGCTCTACGTCTGCCTCCGATGATTCTCAATATCTTGGCCTGGTTCGACGTGAGGCGAAGTCGATGTTGTTCCGCTGCGTGGAGCACGGCACTGAGCGCTGGCCGAACCTCTATGGAGCTAGAAAGCACCTCTTGAACAAGCCGCACGCCAGCGGCGCCAAACTTGGTTGTGACAGCCGGCCTCCAGAACTTGCACACCCTCTTCAACCATGTGGCAATGTCGGCCAAGTCCATACTTGTTCCGATGATGTCGCGAGGTCTATCGGGGCCTACTAATGTTCGTGCGTCGGAGATGTCGGGCAGCATGACGGCATGCCCGACCGCCAGCTGACCGACACGCCAACCGCGCCAGGAAGGATGCCCCGTGATTTGGTCGTTGAGCGCGTGACGTTCCCGCGCAGCCTGCTTGAAGGGGTCCTTTATCTGGTGGCGAGTCCCGGTCCGATCCACTGAGAACCACTCACCAGTACGGGCATCGAAAGAAACGCCGCCGCCCTTGACTTCGAGCGCGACAACGCCGAAGTCGGGAAGGAGTAGAGTGAAATCGGCCTCCCCCTCTCTGAGTTTGCCCGAGCCGTCTCGGTAAACCCACCCGATGCTATGGAGTACCACTATATCGTCGGGCAAAAGCTCACGACAAGCCTCATACACCCTGGCTTCGGCACGGGAACGGAACTCGGAGAGCTGCGTCGCGGTTAGTTCAGGAATTAGGCGTGCCATCTCAGTCGGAGAAGAGGCTCATCGTGTCGGGGTTGAACACGCGATGCACTTGACCGCCCGCGTTCAACTGGACATGCAATTTGAAGAATCGGCCCTTCGCTTTGACGCTGACTATCACACCGTCTCCAACCCCCGGCAGGGATACTCGCATCCCCGAAGCTGGAACAAGACGTGCAGGCGCGCCGCGGGTAGCCACAGCGCGCCAACCGGAATCGAATCTGAATTGGCTGGTTCGCGTGAATGGGTCCTGAACCAAGTAGGCGGCGCGTCGATCTGGGTTAAGAGCGTACTCCACGACCGCCAACCAGTACGACGAGCCTGCAGCCGCAGCAGTCTTCAGTTCTCGTCGGGTTACTGCGACGCCCTCGCGCGTCCACGGCCCGCTCTGCCCCTTCACTTCGACGAGAGCTTCTTCCCCATCACTGCTGACAGCCCTTATGTCGAAGCCGGGATTGTTTGGGGGCATCACCTCCATTACAGGCCAGCGGCCGCTGAAGTGTTGAACGACGAATTCCACCGCCGCCTGCTCTATGCTGCTCCGCAGCTCCGCTACGTCATCTCCGTCCTGCTGTCGTTGCAGTGGGACCTCATTCGCCGGCGCGTCCGCATAACTCAGCAGCCTCTCGCGGGGCGTGTTCTCGGTCCGGCGTGATTCGCGGTTGCGCCTGTGACGTGAGGGCCGCTGCGATGTCAGATTCTGCAGGGCGCTTGGGGGTGAAACAGTATCGCTTGGGCTCTCCGGCGAGGGGGCAGCGTCTTCCCGGCCCACTACCTGAATGGTCGGTTTCCCCGGAGCTAGGTCACGAAGAACATCGACAAAGTCAGGTGGACGTGGCGAAGCGTCATCGCTTGCGTGAGGGTGAACCGGCAAGGCGGGCGGGGGCGTCGAAGGGGATGTGCCGGAGCGAGGTGCCGGTTGCGCAAATCGCCTGCCGAGAGGCTTCGTTCCACTCGCCACATCTTCATCTCGTGGCGGCGGATTCTCCGTAGTGGCCGGGAGTCGAAGGTCGGGCGTCGGCGTCGGCTGCTCGACTACGTTTGGCTCTGGCTCAATCTCCGGCGCTGAATCGGTGTCCGAAGGCGCTTCGTCGTGGTTCGGCGCTTCTTCTGGCAACGAAGGCGCCAGCAACGATTGAACATCGGCAGGTAGCGAACTAACACGTCGAAGGCGCAACAGTTCTTCGCATTCCTCGTCACTCGTCTCCCTGAGGAGCAGGGACACAACGTCCGCAAGAACGTCCGAAGCGCCAGCCTGCCGACACACTTCCATTGCCAACCGGTTCATCAACGAACGAGTGTTCTCCCTGATGAAAATTCGTCCTGGCTCCCCCGCGAGGTCGGCGTCTACGACTGTAACCGAGCCTGCGAGTTCGAGTTCCTGCTTCAGACGATCGACGTCAAGTACCTCTGCTGCTGCCAGTCGCGAATAGACTCCGCCCTTTAGCGCCGTCTCAAAAGCCTCGTTCTCTCTCCCGTACATGACTCTCGCGAGATATGGCACCACCCGGTGAACCCGCTCGGTCAGGCTTCTATTCGCACGAGGGTTTAATGCTTCAGCTACAGACACCATTACTGCAGTCGACAGCAGTCTGACGCCCACAGCCTTGAGCAACTTCGATATCCGCGGCACTTCTTCGGGAGGAATACCCAACAACGAAATCTCGCGGTGCCCGTTGAAGTGCTCCGCAAGCTCCGGCTCGTCGTTCGCAAACAGCGTGTCGCCAGCCTTCACGAGGCTGCCGTGCTGGTCGGCAAACACGGCGTGAACCTTGAAGACAGCTAGCCACGATGGGGGCTTCGCGTCTTCGCGGCCGAAGCGCCCAAGGTCTGCATTAGCACGCTTGTAGATGGCTAGCGCCTCTTCCCGGCGCACCTTTGCCTCGGGAATTTCAGCTAAACGAGTGAGTGCCTGAACTCGCTTCTCGACGGACAGGTCCCGAACTCCAAGTTTGTCCCCAAAAAAGCTGGAGAAGTCGCGGTACTGACCTTGGAGAGGAGGATAGATGCCATCAAGAAAGGGACTGTTGGCTCGCCAAGTGACGTCGTCCGGAATTGCCCAGGCGGTGGCCGAATCCATCCTCTTCAATCGTATCAATGGCTCTCGAATGAAGGCGTCTTTGATTACTTGGCCGTCGCGTGGCCAGAAGGACTCCAGCTTCCGATATAGGCGCTGGACGTGTGAGGATGATTCCCCGCCCTCCAGTTTCATCTGCCTCAGTCGCTTCAGGCAGGCTCGGTAGTCCAGACTATGCGTAACGCC
>JAJNBN010000381.1 GCA_021156225.1 Verrucomicrobiota bacterium
GCGCATGGGTTCATTTAGCTCGGTCGCATCGGCTATCAGATCCGCTTTGGTGGGCTTTGACATACTGGCCTATTCACCCGTTGAGCTACCCGCAAGGTCATGCTCAATCAATATGCACATCCCCCGTGAAAAACCAGTCTCCGTTTACTTTGATCATGTCGATGGTGTCACCGACCGGCAGGAAAAAGAAGTGCAATGGGCGCTCGGGGCAGACCGCGGCCTCATCTCCCGAAACACGAATAGATGAATGAGATCCCAGCGGTTTGGCAGCATAATTGAAGGCTGAGGGTCCAAAACCATCAAACCGCCTGCGATGTGGGGACGCGACCAAAGCGAGCGCAGCATTGGTATCATTGGCAGATAGAGCAGCCAGCATCTGTTGATAGCGTGCTTGGATCTGAGTCTGGTCCTGACGCGTCGAGCGATGGACAAGCATGGTCGCCACCAGCAGGAAAAGCACCCCCGCTGCCGAAAAGAGGGTCAGGCGCTGGTATCTCATGGACGTTGGTGAAAGGCGGCTCATGGTGAGCGAGTTCAAAACTTCACACCCGCCTTTTGCACCTCACGATAGGGGAGGAGCCAGATGAGGGATTCATCGTGCAGATCGACGACCTGGATGCGATTGCCCCAGGGATCACGGAAGTCGCAGCGGAAGCCTTTGATGAGTTTGAGTCGGTATTTCTTGGTGAGCTTCAGGCGGATTTCCGCAATCTGCGCGTCGTCACGGACCATGATGCCGAAGTGGTGATCGCTTTTGGTGGGCTTCATCTCTTTGCGCTCGAACATGGCGAGGAATTGGTGTTCGCCGAGTTTGAAGAAGGCATCGCCCTCGCCGCCATCTAGTTTCTTCAGGCCGAAGACATCGGTGTAGAAAGCGACGGCTTTTTTGATGTCGCCGACTTCAATGGCGACGTGGTTGCAGCCATAGACTTGCACGCTCATGGGATGAATCTGGTTCTGGCGGAAAGATACGCTGGTTTGACGGTGGGGCAAGGGGGCCGACGGCTCAATCCGGAACCGAGGAGTGTGCAGTCTTATCGGAAGGCACGAAAATCAAATCACTCGCCTCGCTCTTCATGGCGCAATCCCAACATCTCTTCACCATAAACTCGTTTCAAGAACTCCCCGCCTGCAAGCGCTGACTCCCGGAAACACGACCAGACCTCCTCTCCTTCGCACAACTCTTCCTCAAGGATGCTGAATGCTACCAGGTGATCGAGCATCTTTGGCTGCGGCCAACCCTCGGCATATCGCTTCGCCTCCGTCTCGCCTTTGGCAAGTGCCTCCGTAAGACTGGCAGCCCGAAAGATGACAACGCGCTCTTCGAACATTCGCGTGGGCTTCCCCTCTATCAGTCTATTTGACAGGAAAACGCTTCGAACTGAATACCAATCTTGGTCAGGCATACGGATGGTGTAGCGGCCAAGCTCAGCCAGGCAGATAGAGATGTCAATGTGGATGAATGACAGCGGTATACGACGCACCCTCAAGAACTGGAGCGTCGCTCGAAGGAGCCCAAGCCATCAGGGGTGCGACAGCGACAGGCCGAGCATCAAGGCAATGGAGAACAGGACACAACGCCAGCCCCAGCGGTAAAATGTCTTCCTGTCTTCTGGCAAGGCATCGCCCCCGAAGGTGAAGAAGCGGTGCTGACGGTATAGTGGAAGCTTGGAGTAAAGAATTTTGACGATCCCGATGCCCCCGGTGACCAAGGCGGCGGCGTAGCACCAGATCCATGGAAGGCCCGCGAGTTGCGAGAAAAAGTCGAGAAGCCGGGAAACGATCAGGGCTGAAATGACGATGGTCACCAACAAGTTATGCTCAAGAAAAGTCAGCCATCCGTGACTTTGGCGTTGGTATTCCATAGGCGTCTGAACGGGGTTGATGATGCAAGTTCAGTCACCTGCGCTGAGATGTCAATTCCGATAAACGACTGCGGGAGAGAATCGCCAGAGCCATCCCTAATGGCTGCAATTACACAGCGTGTGGCTGGTGGCGCAAACGGGCGGCTTTACGGAACAGCAAGGCCGAGCTGATCCACAGGGCGATGAAGAAGCCGTTAAAGAGCGAGAGTTCGACATACTGCTGCCACGCGAACATCGCGCCTACGGCGACGAATGCCTGGGCGAGGGCGGTGACAAACATCGCGCGGGCCATGCCTTCCGGACGGAAGCGGGCGAGCAGGGCACCGATAATGCCGACGGCGAGCACTGCAAAAAAGATCGGTCCGGGAGAATCATCCGCAGTCGCCACGGCGCCTTGTATCCAGAGCAGAAGGAGAGTGGCCCCGACCGCAAGGCCGACAGCAACCCGGTAGGTGGTTTTAAGATTCATAGGAGATTAGCTTTGTGATACAAAGTAAGTTATCTTGCGAAGCTGTGCAACTCTAAAACGCACAGCAATCGAGGGCGTCATCCGGTATCAGTTTCGGCTCTCGCCAGCTTTCCAGATGGTGTCCATGAAGTTGTGATGGCCGTCCCGGCTCACGCCCCGGGCGATGGCGGCCATGATGGCCCACCAGTCGCGATGCTTCAGGGCGGATGACGGAATCCAAAGACCGGGCAGGGCCGTGCTCATGATAAATTCATCATCGGTGGTTTCGATCACGGAGAACTTGCCATCGATCAGGCGGTGCCAAGTCCATTGGACCGGCTGGGTATCGCGCACGGCGACGTACTCCAGGACTCCATGACGTTCGAAACAATCGCGACGGTGTTCGTACTCGGGCTGTTCGTCTGCGGAGAAGACATCGAGCACGAAATTGGGCGGGCCTTTAAAGCAGTCATAGTCCGGGCCGGGTTCGCATTGTTTGAGCCGACCGTGGTTCACCTGCACAACGATGCCCGGACAGAACTGCGTGGTGTCGTCCAGTTGGACCGTAGCGTGGATGCAACAGTACAAGCCGGGCGAGAACAGGCGGTAGTAGTTGAGGCACATGGCCAAGTCGGTCAAGAGAGCCGACTGGCCAACATCAAGTTCACGGATCATAGGAGTGCAGGTTAGGCGGCAGGTTCATTTCCACAAATCGGCCGGCGGGGCGGGATTAAGCGGAATCTCTTGGTGGCGTATGCCATCGAACAGGAAGCCTTTACCATCGGGGTCCGATGACGAGGGTGACGGGGCCGGGTGCAGGGCATTGAGGAAGGCGCAGAGCAAGAGCGCCGAGAGGAAGCCAGCCGCGAAGGTCAGGAGGTAACGGGCGGATGGTTTCATCATGTCTTGTGACATTGGATATGCGCGCTTTGCTCAAATCAACGGGTGATGGAGGAGTTTCTTGTCATCGGGAGAAAGGGGCAACATTTCCTGAGTGGTGTCATGTGATGCATCAGCGCATAAGGCGTATAGTTGATCACTCAGCTTATCTCGCGGTCATAGATGGTCATGCCTCTGGCTGCGTAGTTTTTGAGTGCCGCCGGGTGGTCTTGGGTGCAGGTGTGGACCCAGACCCGGCGTGCGTCCCAAGCCCAGGCCCGCTCCAAGGCATCCGTCAGTAACGCAGCGCCCAGGCCGCGACCGATAAAGGGTGTTGTGAGACCGAAGTATTCTATCTCTACGGCGTGGGTCTCATCCTCACGGTGAAGCTCGTAATAGCCAGCGATGTTGCCTTCGTGCAGAGCGAGAAAGGTGCGGAGGTTTTTGGAGGAAACATAGTCCTGCCACTGCTGATCACTCCACTCGCGTTTACCGACCCACGCCCACGGTTCACCGACAAGAAAGTAGAGGAACCGGTTGAGCTGCCATTGCGGCAGCATGACTTCACGAACGGTGAAGTGCGGATCAGGTGAACGCCGGGGACGAAGCTCCGAGACGGCATTCATCTGCAAATAGGTGGTGGTTATTGGCGGCATAGCGAGGCCGGAGCAGGAAAACGGCTACAAGCTCAGCCACGCCGGGCGGGGGATGTCAATCCCGATAAGCGGCAGCGAGGCTCGCGGATTCACCAGGAGTGCGCGAAGGAGGCGCGGGTTCAGGAGAGGTCCACTTGAAGGGAGCGATTTTTCCGCATGCGTTCTTCGGGGGTTTCCACCCAGATCAACATGGCTTTCACGATATCCATGAAGCTGGAGGATTCGTGCTGTTCCTTTTCCAGTTCGATGACGGCCTTGCGGAGTTCGTGGTCGTAGAGGGTGGTGTCCGCGCCCTCCGTGCGGTCACGCTTCGGCAGTTTGGAGATGACGCAGTGGATCAGATGATCCGCTTCTTCGAGAGAATATCGCTTGAGCAATTCAAGCTTGATGCGGAGGGCTTGGGCGCAGGCGTGGATGGCTTCCAATTCCGTTTCCAAGGTGAGGGCGAGGAGGTTCCAGCGCTTCCGGTCCTCCGTCGCGAGGCCGGTGGCCAGCGCGCGGATATGTCCCAAGGCCGCCTGCAATTGATCGCCTTCACGTTGAATGGCCTCCCAAGCGGTCATGGCCCGCTGGAGGTGGTCGGCCTCGTTGCTTTTCAGGCCGGCGACCATCTCGTTCAGCAGCACGCGGGTCC
>JAJNBN010000382.1 GCA_021156225.1 Verrucomicrobiota bacterium
TTCAAGGGATATTGCACGGATGTGTTTTTCGACGGGGTGCTGAACTTCATCGAGAAGAGCAAGGACAAGCCGTTCTTCGTGTATTTGCCGACGAATGTGCCGCACAGCCCTTACAACGTGGCGGAGAAGTATGCGGCTTACTACAAAGAGAAAGGCGTGCCGTCGGCAATGGCGAATTTTTACGGGATGATCGAGCAGTTCGATGAAAACATGGGCGTGCTGATGGGGAAGCTGAAGGAATGGGGGCTGGAAGAGAATACGATCGTGATTTTCATGACGGACAATGGAACGGCGGCCGGGATCGTGCGCACTGCGGGCGCAGGGAAGGGGAAGAAGGCAGCAGAGGCGAGTGGCTGGGCGGGATTCAATGCAGGAATGCGTGGCGCTAAAGGCGGGGTATATGATGGTGGGCATCGGGTGCCGTTTTTCATCCGCTGGCCGAAGGGTGGCCTCAGTGGTGGCAAGGATGTGACGCAGCTCACGGCACATCTGGATGTGCTGCCAACATTGGTGGATTTGTGTGGGCTGAAATTCACGGTGAAGAATCCGCTAGATGGGAAGAGTCTCGGGCCGTTGCTGAGAGGTGAAGCGAAGAACTGGCCGGAGCGCACGTTCTTTGTGCATACGCAGCGCGAGGAGATTCCGCCGAAGTGGAAGAACAGCGCGGTGATGACGTCGCAATGGCGCCTGGTGAACGGGAAGGAGCTATACGATATCAAAGCGGATAAGGAACAGGGGACGGACATCGCGGCGATGCATCCGGAGATCGTCGCAAAATTGACGGCGGAGTATGAGGTGTGGTGGAAGAGTCTGGAGCCGAGTTTCTCGCGCTATGGTTGGATCACGCTGGGCGCGCCGCAGGATAATCCGACGCATCTCAACTGCATGGACTGGCACGCGGAGCAGGCTCAGATACCGTGGCATCAAGACATGATCGACAAAATGCCGGTGGCGAATGGCTACTGGATGGTGAGGGTGGCGGCTTCTGGGAAGTATGAGTTCACGCTACGGCACAAACCGGCGGTGGCGAAGTTCGGTCTGCAAGCGACTCACGTCGTGGTGAAGGTGGGCGATGTGGAGGCGAAGTCGGAAGTGACGGCGGGAGCAAGTGAAGCGAAGGTGGTGATGAATTTGCCGGAGGGCCAGGCGAAGATGCAGACGTGGCTGAAGGATACGTCGAAGGGCACGGAGCGCGGGGCGTTCTTTGTCGAGGTGAGGAAGGTGGAATGATATGAAGCGATTTCTATTAGCGATCATGGTGACGATGTTGTTGGCGAGCAAAACCTTTGCCGCCACCAAACCCAACGTCGTGTTCATCCTGATCGATGATTACGGCTGGGCGGATGTGGGCGTGTATGGCAGCAAGTTCTACAAGACACCGAACATCGATCGGATGGCGGCACACGGGGCGCGGTTCACGGATGGGTATGCGGCGTGTCCGGTGTGCTCTCCAACGCGAGCGAGCATCATGACGGGGAAGTATCCGGCGCGATTGCAGATCACGGACTGGTTGCCGGGTCGGGGTGATAAACCGGATCAGAAACTGGCGGTGCCGAAGATCCAGCAGCAGTTGCCGCTCTCCGAAGTGACCCTGGCTGAGGCGTTGAAGGCGAATGGCTATGTGACGGGTCACATCGGCAAGTGGCATTTGGGTGGTGAAGGGTTTGAGCCGCAGAAGCAGGGCTTCGACGTGAACATCGCGGGAGATCACACGGGGACGCCAGTGAGTTATTTCTCGCCGTTCGAGGCGGCAGGTAAAAAAGGTGGAGCGCCGCGCGCGATGCCGGGCTTGGAGAAAAGCGAGCCGGGCGAGTATCTGACGGACCGGTTGGCGCTGGAGGCGGAGAAGTTTATTGAGGCAAACAAGAGCAAGCCGTTCTTCCTGTATCTCTCGCATTACGGAGTGCATACACCGATGCGGGCGAAGGCGGACTTGATCGCGAAATACAAGAGTGACGGCAAAGTGGGCACACAAACGAATGCGATTTATGCGGCGATGATTGAGTCGATGGATGATAGTGTGGGGCGCGTATTGAAGAAGCTGGAGGATTTGAAACTGGCGGAAAATACGCTGGTAATCTTTACGTCGGACAATGGCGGGCTCTGCGTGGTGGAGGGGGCGAATACGCCGGCGACGATCAACAGTCCCTTGCGGGAGGGGAAGGGCTATCTCTATGAGGGGGGCATCCGCACGCCGTGGGTGGTGCAATGGCCGGGCGTGATCAAGGCGGGCACGGTGCTGACGAATCCGGTGAGTTCGGTGGATTTTTATCCGACCATCATGGAAGCCACGGGCACGACGATGCCGAAGGATAACAAGGTGGACGGCGTGAGTCTGGTGGCCCTGCTCAAGAGTGGTACGGCACCGAAACGGGATGCGCTTTACTGGCATTACCCGCATTACAGCAATCAGGGCGGTCGTCCTGGCGGAGTGATCCGGGAAGGTGATTTGAAATTGATCGAGTTCTATGATGATGGGCGGTTGGAGCTCTTCGACGTGCGGAAGGACAAGGGCGAATCGCGTAATCTGGCGGAGGAGCAGAAGCCGGTGGTGGTGCGGCTGCAACGCAAGTTGGACCAGTGGCGCCGTGACCTGAAAGTGCAAATGATGGAGGAAAACCCGACGTATGTGGCGAATCCACAGGCGGCGAATGGGAACATCATGCTGCACGCGAAGTATGCGGATATTCAAGGCACGATGGTGCGCTATGAGCCGCTGCCGCATAAGAACACGTTGGGCTTTTGGGTACGTGTGGAGGACACGGTGAGCTGGGATTTCACGGTGACGAAGCCGGGCAAGTTCACGGTAGAGGCGCTGCAGGGTTGTGGCACGGGGCACGGCGGCAGCGAGGTGGAGTTTCGTGTGGGCGAGCAAAAGGTGAAGCTGCTGGTGGAGGACACGGGCCATTTCCAGAATTTCAAAGCGAAGGAGCTAGGCAGCATCATCATCGACAAGCCGGGCCGCTACACGTTGCACGTCAAGCCGCTGACGAAGGCAAAGGCGGCGGTGATGGATCTGCGGATGGTGACGCTGAAGTTGGAGAAGTAGCCGGTTATGTTGAAAAATGAGGTTAAATTTGCACTTTCCCTTTTGCCTGAACCTTCCCATTGTTTCCGACCTGAGTCATGAAAGTTACTTACAACTGGCTTAAACAATACGTGGATTTTGACTGGTCGCCGGACGAGATGGTCGAACGGCTGACCATGATCGGTCTGGAAGTGGAAGGCGTGCAGAAACTCGGCGGCGAGTTTGAAGGCATCGTCGTGGCGCAAGTCATCACGCGCGACAAGCATCCGAACGCCGACAAGCTGTCCGTTTGTCGGGTGAATGACGGCAAGGGCGAGCGCCAGATCGTATGCGGTGCGCAGAATTTTCAGGCGGGCGACAAGGTGCCGCTCATCCTGCCCGGGGCCTCGCTGCCCATGAAGCCGGGTGATAAGGAGCCATTCACCATCAAGGTGGGCAAGATCCGTAGTGTGGAATCGCACGGCATGATGTGCTCGCCGCAGGAGTTGGGTTTGCCGGACCAGGTGGATGGTCTGCTCCTTTTGAACTCAGACGCCAAGGTTGGACAGCCGTTCGCCGAGTATCTTGGTCGCTCTGGCAGCGATGTGGTCTATGATCTGGAGACGACGCCGAACCGGCCGGACTGGAACAGTGTCATCGGCATCGCGCGCGAGATCAGTGCGCTTACGGGCAATCCGCTTAAGGTGCCGGATGTGTCTGGCCTCAAGGAAACGTCTGGCAGCAAGGCGGGGGATTTGGTGGCGGTGCGTGTAGAAGATGCGGAGCTGAATCCACGCTACACGGCGAGGGTGATCAAGGGTGTGAAGATTGGACCGAGTCCAGATTGGTTGCGTTCCATCTTGGAGAAGGTCGGTCTGCGCAGCATCAGCAATGTTGTCGATGTGACGAATTATGTGATGCTGGAGATCGGCCAGCCGCTGCACGCGTTCGATTACCATCTCATCGCGAAGGGTGCGGATGGGAAACCGACCATTGTGGTGTGTCGCGCGACGGAGGGTGAGAAGTTCAAGACGCTGGATGATAACGAGCGCACGTTGACCACGGAAAACCTTTTGATCGCCGATGAGCAGAAGGGTATCGCTCTCGCTGGCGTCATGGGCGGTCTGAACACAGAGATCAATGACCAGACGGTGGATGTGTTGATCGAGAGTGCTTATTTCAAGCCGCAGAATATCCGCGCCACGTCCAAGAAACTGGAGCTTCGCACGGATTCTTCCTATCGCTTCGAGCGCGGTGGTGATGTGGGCATTTGCGATTGGGCGAGCCGCCGGGCGGCGCAACTCATCCTCGAAACGGCTGGAGGCCAATTGGCCGAGGGCGTGGTGGATGCTTATCCGCAGGCGTTCAAGGCCAAGGAGATCACGCTGCGTCATGAGCAAGTGAAGACTGTGCTAGGCATCGAGATTCCGGTGGA
>JAJNBN010000383.1 GCA_021156225.1 Verrucomicrobiota bacterium
CGAAGACGCCCCATCCTTTGAAGCATACCAGCCCCCGCTTCTGCACCATGTCGTAGAACTCCAGCAGGCCCGTCACTGCCAGCACCGTCATGATGAGGAGGAAGAACCAGTCGGAAACCAGCTTGTTGCCCGAGAACAGCGCCAGAATCACCACCGTCCACAACACCACCGAACTGAACAGGCGACGCAGGAATATCTTCCCCTTGCTGGGGCCGGGCGGGGGCGTTGCCGGAGATGGCGCCGTCGTTGTATTTGCTTCAGCCATTTGACGCCGGAAACCTAGCCCGTCCTCCAAACCCCTGTCGAGCGGCTTTCACAACCTTCCCGCAACCGCTCCGGGACACTTTTCTGCCTTATGCCCATCATTGATGCCTCAGAGCCTCCACCGGGTCCATCTTCGCCGCCCGGATCGCCGGATATAGCCCAAATCCTATCCCCACCAGCGCCGAAATCGTAAACGCCAGTATCGGCGACCAGAACGTGATGATCGTTTTCATCCCCGCAAGCTGCGTCACCACCAGCGGGATCAACAACCCCAAGACGACGCCCACCATCCCTCCTGACGCCGAGAGCAACGTCGTCTCGATCAAAAACTGCCACACAATATCCTGCCGTTTCGCCCCCAACGCCCGCCGGATGCCGATCTCCAATGTCCGCTCAGTGATGGACGCCAGCATGATGTTCATGATGCCGATGCCACCCACCAGCAACGAGATCGCCGCGATGGATCCCAGCACGATGTTGAAAATATATTTCGTCCGCTCGGCCCGTTGCAGCAATTCCAGCGGCACCACCAGTTGGTAATCCTTCTTCTCATGATTGCGCGACATCACCTCATTGATCGCCTCCGAGGTCGCCACCACCTCCTGGCCGTTGGCCACCTTGACCGTCACTTCGTGGAACTGCACCTTCTCCGCCTCGTAACTGCCCTGCCGCTGCTTCGACACGATCTCACCATAACGCAGCCGCGCTGTTTCCAGCGGGATGAACATCCGGTGCAAATACGTCTCCGCTGCCGATCCCGTGATCTCCGCCACGCCCTTGCCCTGCGGCTCCAAAATCCCGATCACACGATAATAGATTCCTCCGACCCGCACATCCCGGCCCAGTGGCGAATCCAGCGGGAACAACGCTCCCGCCATCTCGGCCCCCAACACGCAGACGCTGGCCTTTTGTTGTGAATCCAAGTCTGAAAAGAATCGCCCCTTCGCCACGCGCAAGTTCCGCATCACCGCGTATTCCGTCACTGTCGCCACAATCTCCGTATCCACCCGTCGGCTGATGTTCCACACATAATCCCGCAGCATCCGCGCCGGGATGGCGCTCTCGATGCCCGGGATGGTCAGGGTGATGCGCTTAATATCCTTCTCCGTCAGCCCGTACTGCATCACGAAACTCTGGCTCCCCTTGTCCATCACTCGCTGTTCCTCCGGCGGCTTGACGCTCCGCAAGATGATGTTCTGGCTGCCCAGATTCTTGATCTGTTCCTGCGCCTCGAAGCTCGCCCCTTCACCGATCGCGAGCATCGCGATCACCGAGCACACGCCGAACACGATGCCCAACATGGTAAGCACCGAGCGCAAACGATGCATCCAGATGCTGCGCAATCCCAGACGAAACAACCGCATCAAGTGCGTGGGATTCAGCTCCACCGGCAGATGCTTCGTCCAATGTTTTAGCTCGGCTTTCATCCTGCTCACGCCTACATCGTCTTGCCAGCAGCCGGGCTCTTGGCCGAGTTTTCCGGCTTCGTCTTCTCCTCAGCCTTGCCGTCGTTGCTTTCCTTCTCCGTCGCACTCGTCGGTTTCAAGACCACCAGTTCGCCGGGCTCGATGCCTTCCTTGATCTCGATGAACTCATCATTGAAATCACCCGCCTTGATCTCGCGCCGGATCTTCTCCGTGCCCTTCAAGACATAACAAACCTGTTTATCCTCCTCCGGCACCACTGCTTGCATGGGCACGTAGATGACATTGGTCAATGTATTCACGAAGATGTCCGCCTTCGCACTCATGCCCGGCTTCAACCAGTCATGCGTCCCTTCCACCTCGATGGTGGTGAGATAAACCTTCATGTCCGGATTCATCCAGCGGTTCTGCGAATCCGGCAGCACCGCCACCTGCGTCACCAGCCCGGTCAACTTCTGGTCCGGGAACGCATCCACCTTGATCGCCACCTTCTGCTCCTTCTTCACCTTCTTGATGTAACTCTCATGGATCTTCACCTTGAGCTGCATCTTCGTGAGATCGGGGATGGTGATGATCACTTGCTGCTCGCGCACCGAGGCACCCTCACGGATCGGCTCTTCCCCGCCGTAATACATCATGTCCATGCCCGCACGCCCATACACCACCAGCCCGGGTTTCGTCGCCTTGATCAGGCATTTCTCCGACTGGTCCTGCAATTCCTTCCGCCGCCGCACTTGCACATTGTACTGTCCCTGCGCGGACTTCAGTTTCGCCTCTGCCTGCGCCATCTTCGCGATGGATGATTTCCGCGAACGATCCATCTCCCGGAATGTTTCCAGCACTTTAGACAACGATTCCTCGGCGGATTTCTGGAATTCATACTTCAGATACAATGTGCGCGCCGTCTCCGCCGTCTGCACCTTGAGCCGGTTGTTCTCCGAGGCGATCTCGTCCCGTTGCAGATCCGTCCGCGTGGCAAAGCCTTTGTCGAACAGCCGTTTCGTGCCGTCCAGCGTCGTCTTCGCCTGGTTCATCTCCTTCATCGCCACCTGATAATCATCATCCAGCTTGCGCAACTTCTGCTTCGTCTCGCCATCACCCAGCACCTCGATCTTCGCGTAAGGTGAGAAGTCCACCACATCGTTATGCGCCAGCAGATCTGTCACCCTCTGGCCCGTTAATGCCGTATTGTTGGTGCTGAGCAAGGCTCCCGTAGCCACCTGCGCCAGCTCATCCCGCGCGCTCTTAAGCGCCATGGCAAAATCAAATGAAAATCCCTTCAAAACCACCGCCGCCGCCTCGCTGCCCAGGAACTTCTCGAAATCCATCATCGCGAACCGTGCCTTTTGCTCCGCCGCCTTGATGTCGCTCTGGTTCTGCGCCAGTTGGATCTGGAAATTCTGCTGCGCATCCGTGAGTGAAGCCGTGGCGGATTGAAAACCGATCTCCTGCTCCGCGATCTGTTTTTGGATCTCCGAGGAATCCAGCTCCACCAGCACCTTGTTCGTGCGGATGTCATCCTCCGTGATCATGTAACCTTCCTCGATCAGCTTGAGTATCTTCGTCCCCTGGTACCCCACGCGCACCTCACACTTGATCTGTTGCGATTCCGCCGCCTGAACGCTTCCGCCCTCCAGCACCGTGATATCCAGATCGCCGCGCTTCGCCGCGAAGGTCAATGCCGCCAGCACATCATCGCCCGAGCGCCACCACCAGACGAGCAGCACCAGCAATAACCCGCCCAGTGCGAGCCATTTCTTGGCGGGCCGGCGCGACACCGGCTTCGATTCATTCAGATTTGCCATACGACAGTTCCTCCCACTGACCATTGTCCTTGATATAAAGTATCCCCAGATTGTTCCAGAATTGCAGCCGTGCGATCGTGTGGCTCACCAGCGCCTGTGTCCGCTGATTGCGCGAGCTCACCAGGTCATTCTGCGCATCCACCTGATCCTGCGCCTTCGCCCGGCCCAACTCCGCCAACAGCTCCTGTTCTTCCACGCGCCGTTCCGCCAGCTTCACGCCCAGTTCACTGATCTCATAAGTGCGTCGTGCCTGTTCCAGCACGCGCCAGCTATCGCGCACCGCCAGCTTGATCTCATCCTCCCGTTGGATCACCGCCCGGTTCGCCTGTTCATACCGGATCAACGCCGCGCGATAACCGTTCCGTTGCAACTTCCGGTCCAGCGCCAAGTCCACATTCAAGCCCGCATTCCACCGATACCGGTCCATGTCCGGCACCGGGAACCCCGTCGTGATGTTCTGCGGACTGTTGATCGCCGTGGATGCCACCAGGTCCACCTGCATCTTCAAGGCATCCTTGGACAATCCCGTCTGCCGCTCCGCATCCTCTTTCTGCTCCTTCAAGTTCAGATAATCCAGCCGCGCCGCCAGCGCCACATTCACCGAATCCGCCTCCACGAAATCCGGATGCTCGATCCGTAACCGCCGCAACTCCGCGTCATCCAGGATCAGCTTCGTCGCCACCGGTATCCCCAGCAGGATTTTGAAGTCATCCAGCGACCGCTGATACACCCGCAGCGAATTGATCCAGCCAGATTCCGCCGTGAGTTCCTGCTGCTCGATGCGTCCCAAGTCCGCCTGCGTCACCCGCCCTTCCTCCGCCATCGCCCGGCTGCGCGCCGCGCTCGTCTTGGACCGTTCGTAATTCACGTACGCATTCCGCGCCGCATCACGATTTCCCAGCACCCCGTAATACGCCGTGGCCACCTGCACCGTGAAATCCTTC
>JAJNBN010000384.1 GCA_021156225.1 Verrucomicrobiota bacterium
ATCCACCCAGCGGCCAGCGATTTGCAGGCCGGCGAGTTTTTGTTTGGCGGCGAGCATGGCGGTGAGGGCGTCGGTGAGTTCGTATTCGCCGCGTGGGGATTTTTCCAGCTTGGCGGTGAAGTCGAAGAGGGCGGGCTCGAAGATATAGATGCCGGCGTTGTACCACGCGGTGTCGCCCGCTTTCAGGAAGCCTTGCTGGCGCAACTCGGTGAGCTGGGCTTGGCTCGGTTTCTCTACGAGGTGGTTGAGACAGAATTGGTCATCGAAGAAGAAGAGGCCGCCCTTGGTCACGTCTTCACTGCCGGTCACGGTGACGAGGCCGGAGAATTTGCCGCTGTTGAACCGCTTGAGCATATCAGCATACGTCTCGGGCTTCACGAGGATATCGCCGTAGGTGAGCAGGAAGGTTTCGCTGCCGACAAATTCCTTGGCCAGTTCGGGAGCTTTGCCAGTGCCGTCCTGGACGACTTGACGGGCGTAGGAAATCTTGGCACCCCACTTGGAGCCGTCGCCGAAATAGCCCTCCACCACTTCCGCATGCCAGCCGGTGATGATGCAGAACTCACGCACGCCCACGCTGAGCAGGCCATCGATGATGTGCTCGAGGATGGGCTTGCCCTGGACCTTGAGCATGGGCTTGGGGATCTCAGCGGTGAGATCTTTCATGCGAGTGCCTTTACCGGCGGCGAGGATGACAGCTTTCATTTAATTCGTGGCGAATTATGAAGGGCGCGGGGTGGGGGATGCAATCCTTTCGGAGGCAGCGGGTTTACGGCAAAAATGGCAAGCAATAGGTGAATCCGGCCCTAACTGACATTCCCTTTTTCATGCGCATGGATTTTTTGTGACAAAAATGCAGAAAGCGGCACGGGAGGGCTTGAAATCATGGTAACGCGTGCGAGGTTACATTCGTTTTAACCCGCAAAGAGTTGTATAAAAATGGCAAGCAGCGAGCCGCTCGAAAATCAAAGTGAGGGTCGGGAATTCGTCTATTGGGTAGACGCCAACAATCATGTCGTAAAGGTCAATGAAGCCTGGCGTGAGTTCGCGCAGGAAAACCAGGTGGCGGTTTTGACCCAAGAGGCGTCTGGGCCGGTGCCGCTATGGAATTTCATCGAAGGTCGCGAGATGAAGTACCTGTTTCAGGTGATGCTGGATAAAGTGAGGCAGGGTGGTGGTCCTTTGGTGGTGCCCTTCCGGTGTGATGCCCCTGATCGCCGCCGTTTCATGGAGCAGACGATGGTAAAATTGGACGACGGACTGGTGGAAGTGCGGTGCCGGACGTTGAAGGAGGAGGTGCGCGAGCCCATGGCCTTGCTGGGTGAAGGTGGAGAACGATCAAGCCAATTGATCTACTGCTGCGGCTGGTGCAAAAAATTCGAGGTATCCACGGGGAAATGGGTGGAGGTGGAGCATGTGGTTAAAGAACTGGAGCTGTTTGGGGGAGTGAATCTGCCGAGAATCAGTCATGGTGCTTGCCCGGAGTGCGTGCATGAAATCACCCGTTTGCTGCAGTGACGGGCTTGACTGCAGGTCACGAGCCGGATGCCGGAATGAGAAAACAGGCAGCAGAGCCGCCGGAGAGGGTGGTCACATCGAAGCGTTGGTCCAAGGTAGCGAGATGGGCTTGATGCTTGATGGCAAGAGCCAAAAGATAGAAGTCGGTCAAATCGCGAGAAGAAGGCAGTGAAGGAAACTGACTTCGGTCGCAAAGAGAAACGGAGTCGGGCCAAAATTGATGACCGGGTTGCAAGCGGAGACTGTTCAAGAGAAGCCGGGCTGCCTCCGTGGTGCCCGGGCCTTGCGGGTATTGGGCATGACCGATGATACGGATGAAACCATTCTCCGTAAGCGGGCAGGTAGCCCACCCTTGCTGATGAGTCTGGACGAACCAGTGGGAAACCCGGTCATGATGAACATGGAAGGAGTCGGCCAGGGCGATCAGGACATTTACATCCAACAGGTGCATGACTTAAACCCCCTCTTCATCCATCAATTGGCGAACCATCTCCGTCGTGATCATGCCGGCCCCTTTTCGCTTAAGGCGGGGCAATCCGTAGGGACTTATTTCAATCATATCGGTACCCGATGAGTTACCGAAAATTGGTGAGGCTGGGTGAATCTCCCGTTGTAAGGCATGCTCTACCAATGCTTTGAGCGTAGTCCGGCGGCGGACAGCAACGGCTTTGGCTTCAATGAGCAAGGCATCATCAATATCCAAAGTTGTCTTCATATGGGTCAGTATATTGGTTTATGGGTGGAAAGCAAGCTTTGTCAGGCGCGCAACAAAAACCCTCTTCCTAATGAAAGGAAGAGGGTTAGGGAAAAGGAGTCGTAATTACGCGCCGAACTTATCGAACATCTTGGCGTTCGCTTGCATGTAGCGCATGAGGAACTTGGCCTCGAAGACGCCGAGGGAACCCATGTTCGCGCCGGTTTCGCTGAAGCGCTCCAGCTTGTCGGAGCCGCTGCACTCGGAGTGAAGGAGCACCGGCTGCGGGTGCCAGGAGTGGGACTTCATGGAGCACGGCGTGGAGTGATCGCCGGTGATGACGAGCACGTCCGGCTTCTTCTCCATGAGGATGGGCAGCGCGCCATCGAAATCTTCGATGGCCTTTTTCTTGGCTTCGAAACTGCCATCTTCACCGGCCTTGTCCGTGTATTTGTAATGGATAAAGAAGAAGTCGTAGTTGTCGTATTCCTTCTTGTACGTCTCGAACTGCTCGGTGATCGTCTGGGCGCCTTCGAGCTTCGTCATGCCGACGAGCTGGGCGAGGCCCTTGTACATCGGGTAAACGGCGATGCAGACGGGCTTCAGCTTGTAACGTTCTTCGAACAGCGGGATGGCCGGTTGATGAGCTATGCCGCGCATGAGGAAACCATTCGCGGGCTTTTTCTTGGCGATGACCGGGAGGGCGGCCTTGTAAAATTCAGCGATGAGCTTCGCGGCCTTCTTCTGCTTGGCAGACTTGGCATCGCGCGGCTTGGCCGTCGGGATGGGCAGACCTTCGCGGTTCGGATCGGCATCCGTCAGCGGGCCTTCGAGACCTTTGCCGCGGAAGATGACGACGAAGCGGTGTTCCTTGCCCGCCTTGATGATGACTTCGGTATCGCCGATCTTCTTCACCTTCTTCGAGAGCATGGCGCAGAGTTCTTCGCACGTTTCGGTGGGGATACGACCAGCGCGGCGATCGGTGACGATGCCTTTGGCATCCAGCGTGCAGAAGTTGGCGCGGGCGCAGACGTCACCGGCCTTGAGTTCCACACCGAGGCCGAGGGCTTCGATGACGCCACGGCCGACTTGGAATTCCAACGGGTCATAACCGAACAAGGCGAGGTGACCGGGGCCGGAGCCAGGCGTGATGCCAGGGGCGACGGGCGTCATGCGGCCTTGGGCGACACCGGCGGCGACGAGGGCGTCGAGGTTCGGGGTCTTGGCGGCTTCTAGAGGAGTGAGTTCCCCTTGGGGCATGGTGGCGATGTCACCCAAGCCGTCCAAAACGATGAGGGCGAGCTTGGTTTTCGTCTTGATGGTGAGTTCCGAATAAAGAGCGTCGAGGTTCATGGAGTCCTAGTTCAAATTCAGCGGTTAAACAATTTCCGGTGCGCATCAGCAGCCATTGACGGGCCGACGAGCGCAGGTGATATTGCGGGCGGGGGGAGGGACGGTCAACGGCGAATCACATAGCAAATCGCACGATGGCCCTATCCACCTTTGAGACAAGGGTGTCTAATTTTACTTAAAAAACAAAAAATGAGAAGTTATCCCGTTGTTGCATACCATTCCTTTACAATTGGTTACAGCAAATCGTGCGTGCTAGAGGTGTATGGCAAGGGAGTTGCCTCTTAAAGGCCGGGAATCAAATGTGATAAGTGGTTGAAGAGGGAGAATAATTTTGGACAGTCAACTGCACATCTTGCTGGTCGAGGACGATCCTGACGACGTGGCGCTGGTAGAAATGCACCTGCGCCGTAGCGGCATGAATCATCTGCTGCACCACGTGAAACGGCGCGAGGAGTTCATCCGGGCGCTGCAAACGCTCCGCTATGACGTCATCCTGTGTGACTTCACGTTGCCCGGGCTGAACGGTCTGGATGCCTTGGAAACAGCCCGGCAACTGGCCCCCGGCACGCCCTGCCTGATCGTGACCGGGTCCATCAACGAAGAGACGGCGGTGGAGTGCATGAAGGCGGGTGCTTCCGATTATGTGTTGAAGAACCACATCGGACGGCTACCACAGGCGATTCTGACGACTTTGCAACGGTGCCGGGCCGAGCTGGAACGGGAAAAGGCAGTGGAAGCGGTGCGGGAGAGCGAGAAGCGGTTCCGCATCCTGGCGGATTCTGCGCCGACCTTGATCTGGATGGCGGGGAGTGTGGGCGAGTTCATCTATTTCAACCAACCGTGGCTGGATTTCACGGGGAAGACGTTGGACATCGGCTCGTGCATCGACATCACGGAACGCAAGCAAGCGGAGCAGCGGTTGAGTGATTCGCTGAATGAGAAGGAAGTGCTGTTGCAAGAAGTGCATCATCGCGTAAAGAACAACATGCAGGTGATCAGCAGCCTCTTCAGCCTGGCGGCCTCCCAGCAGACGAACCCGGTGATGGCGGCGATGCTGAAGGAGAACCAGAACCGGGTGCAATCCATGGCGCTGGTGCATGAAAAGTTTTACCGCAAGACCGATTTGGCCCGCGTGGATTTCCAGGATTATCTGCATGACCTGGTGACGCATCTCTTCCGCTCCTTCGGTGCGGTGGGGCGCGTGCAATATGTGCTGGAAACGGAGCCGGTGAATCTCACGGTGGACAGCGCGATCCCGTGCGGATTGATCGCGAATGAACTGTTGAGCAATGCCTTGAAGCATGCCTTTCCCAACGGGCGACAGGGCACGGTGACGGTGCAGCTCAAGCAGGACACAGCAGGTGTGGCCCAGATGTGCATCAGTGATGACGGCGCGGGCCTGCCCTCAGAATTTGACACCAGACGCGGGAACACGCTCGGCCTGCAACTGGTGCGGACTTTGACCGAGCAATTGGGCGGGCAGATCGAAGTGCTGCGCCAGCCGAAAACCAGTTTCAACATAACCTTCCCGCCACCGGCGGGTAACCGGAGCCGTATCGTATGAAAGAATCACCCTCCATCATGGTCGTCGAAGACGAAGGCATCGTGGCCCGCGACCTAAGCCAGCGGCTGACCCACCTGGGTTACCGCGTGCCGGCCATCTCGATGACCGGCGAAGATGCGCTCAAACAGGCGGAAGCCATCCATCCAGACCTCGTGCTGATGGACATCAATCTGCGCGGCGGCATCGATGGCGTGGAAACGGCCTCGCGACTGCGACAGAAGCATAACGTGCCGGTGATCTATCTCACGGCGTATTCGGATTCCTCCACGCTGGATCGCGCCAAGCAGACGGAGCCTTATGGGTATCTGTTGAAACCCTTCGTGGAACCGGAGCTGCATGCGGCCATCGAAGTGGCGCTCTTCAAGCATCAGCGGGAAATGGAGACCGAGAGCCGCTCGCCGCGCAGCACGGTGACGGTGGATGCCGCTCCCGATGCCGTGCTGCTGCTGGACATGGACGGAAACATCTGTGAGGCAAACCCGGCCGCAGAACAGATGCTGGGTTTCTCCGCCAAGGAGATGGACGGAAAAAGTTTCATGGACCGGGTGGTCTCCTTCGAGTGGCATGGGTGGTTCGGCCAGGAGCTGGAGGAATTCCGCGTGGGACGCAAGACGCAGGGAGATCTGTGGATGGAAATCCATGCGTTGCGCCATGACGGCACGACCTTCCCCGCCGAGACGACGATGAGTCTGGTGGAAGCCAAGGGTCAACGCTGGCTGGCGGTCTTCATGCGGGACATCTCGCGGCGGCGCCGCTTCGAGCAGGAGGTGGACAAGCTGATCCGCGGCTTGCAGAACTCGCTCAACAACATGAAGACGTTGCGCGGGATGATCACGATCTGCACGACGTGCAAGAAGATCCGCGATGACCGGGGCGACTGGAGCAACATCGAACGTTACCTGATGTCCCGCACGCCGACGACGTTCTCGCACAGCTACTGCCCGGATTGTCTGACGCAGGTGCGGCGGAGTCTGGGGTTGTGATGAGTTTCTGGTTTCGGGTGTCGAGCAGGAAGGCGCGTGCCTGCGGTTAACTCGAAACCAGAAACAAGAAACTCGAAACGTTTCCGCCGCCCTTGACAAAAAGGGCGTTTCTGCGAACTTTCGGCCGTTGATGCGTTCTAACTCTGCCAATTCTATTATGATCGCCGGGATCATGATTATTGCCTCCTCCTCGGGGCAAGGGTAGAGACGCGCATACATAAGATTTCACCCTAAGCCCTGAGAGAATCCTCTCAGGGCTTTTTGTTTTCCGAAATCCCATGAAAACCACAAAAGCCCAAAACATATCACTCACTGAGGGAGTTTCAAGGAGCGTGGGGCGCGCAGTGCGTTGAGCCTGCTGCCGCGTGATGAGGCGAGGCGCGGAGTGATCGCGGCTTCCGCAGGCAATCATGCGCTCGGGCTGGCGTGGCATGGCAGGCAACTGGGCATACCGGTGACTGTCGTGGTGCCGCGCAATGCTACCCAAGTGAAGGTGACGAAGTGCCGTCAACTCGGCGCGCATGTGGTGCTCCACGGAGAATCGTTTGATGAGACGCGGGCGTATGCGCTGGAGCTTTCGGAGGAATGGGGGCTGGCGTATCTGCCGCC
>JAJNBN010000385.1 GCA_021156225.1 Verrucomicrobiota bacterium
ATGAACTTTTGAAAAACCACTTTGCCTGAGATGTTCGCGATGCTTGCTGCCTCGCACAATGATCCCCGCCGCACTCGCCTGCGTCAGTTCCTCGATCAGTCCCAAGGCCGGGATCTTCCACCACGGTGTTGTGCCCGCACTCTGCGCCATTTCATAGATGACATCGCCCGTGTCCAAAAGGTAAGGCAATCCTTTCAGCCAGCGCAGTTTCAATGCCAGCGCACAACCTGGCATGGCGGTGTTCAGCAGATAGAGCAGATCCGGTTTCCATTCGGCGATGGCTTTTTCCCAGCGCGCATATGTCTCCTGACGGGTGCCTTCCCGATAGAGAAAGAGCAACCGGTCAAGGGGTAATCCTTGCGTGAGTCCCCGGGCGCGGATCGCTTCCACGCTTTGCGGTCCGCCATGCACCAAAAGGGCGGTGCGCGGGATCATGCGGTCAGAGGCTTCCATGTCTTTTCGTAAACCCTCAAGGTTGCTTCGGCGCAGCGCTGCCAGGAGAAATGCCGGGCTGTGAGGCGGGCGTTGGTGCCGAGTTGTGCGCCTTGATCTGGCAGATTGGCGACTTGCCGCAGCAACTCCTGCAACACTGCTGGATCGGAAATATCACCCAGCAGCCCATTCTCACCGTGCTTGATCCATTCGGCGGCGCCGATGCCCCGGTTGGTGATCACGGGCAAGCCTGCGCTCATTGCCTCCGCCACCACCATGCCGAAAGCATCATACTGGGACGGATACACAAAGACATCGGCGGCTTGATAAAAAGCCGCGAGCGATGGCTGTGGCCCCGGCCAGATCACCTGCGTCAAAACACCGAGATTTGCTGCTTTGGCCAACCAGAGAGCAGATGAGGAGCGCGAGATTACCAGCAGGGTGGCTTGGGGAAAATGCCGGAGGGCTTGCAGTGTCGGGAGCAAACCTTTGCTGGCCTCGCCCACGAAAAGCCAGAGCCATTGGTTGGTCGGCAAGCCCAACTCATCGCGCAAAGCCATCTTCCGCGTGGCATTCGCGAGGGGACGAAACTGATCGGTGTCCACCCCATGATGGATCACCGAGATGGGATGGAGTGGTTCGTGCTCGGCCAGCAATTCACCGGCAGTTTCCTGGGAGACGGCGATCCAGTTGGCAGCCAGGTTGGCGCGATAGAATTCGGTTTCCAACTGTCCTGCCAGGGTGTCGAAAAGGCGTTCGCGAGGTGAGCGCAAGGCATCCTTCTCCACCCGCGCAGCATTACAGACATGAGCGGTGATCACGTCCGCCTGCCAGCAAGTAAGGCCCTGAGCATGGACGAGATCGAAGCGGCGGTGCGAGAGTTTCCGTCGTGCTTGCGCGAGGAAGGTCAGGATGGTGAGCAGGGCGGACCTGCGCCATGCGGGAACTTTTTGATATGTCCAATAGGGTCCACAGGGGACACCAAAATGATTCGCGAAGATATGAACGTCATGTGCCGGAGCCAGTCGCCGGGCAAGTTCCACGCAATAGCGGCCATGGCCGAAGCCGGGTGAGAAATCGTGGACCACCATGGCAATCTGGCGGCGATGATGTCCGGAAGAGTTGCTCATTTGGAGCGGCGATGCCGGAAAATTTTCACTGGGCCTGGAGCTTCCACAGGTTTGACGGTAAGTCCTCCCAAAGTGCCGCGTTCATATTCATGGGTAAGTTTTTGCAACGTGCCGATGAAAAACCACACGATCGCACCCATGGGAATCGCCAGAAAAGGCGAGCCGGAAGGAATGGAGATGATGGCCATGACCACACAGCCGCCGCTGGCCAGTCCGACGGTGGAAACTTCCGTGTCGCGCAGTTTTTCCAGGCTTTGGTAAACCGTTCTCAGGCTTTGGTACATGACCGCACCGAAAGCGATCAAGCCGACAACACCCATTTCAATCATCAAACGTCCCAGGTCACCATCTGCCGATTCGTAATCGTTGAACTGCAGCCGGGTGGCGAGGAACATCGGCACGCCGTGACCGCTGCGGCCCAACCCGCCGCCAAGCCAGTTGCCGTCGCTCATATAATCCCAGCCCACCTGGGTGGGAATGCTGATCCGGCTGAATACCTCATCAAAGTTCAGGATGCTTTGGAATCTTTCTCCTGCGGAGCCCCCGGTGGTGACGGCCACAAGTTTCAGGGCAAGGGCGACTGTGGCGGGCAAGAGGATGAGATTTAGAAAGTTTCGTCGGTACCAGGCGATGACCGCAAAGCCGACGCCGAAGCTGATCAAGGCGCTCCGGGCACCGCTCTTCAACATGGCATAAGCGATCGGTAGTGTGACCAGAAACAGGATCAGCCGCTCTTGCTTGCCTGTCTTCTTGTCGGTGGCCATGGACAGCGCGAAGATGGCCACATATGCCATGGCTCCGGCGAAGGCTCCGGAGGAAACGAACGTGGAGAAAATGCGCAACTGCCGTCCTTTGCTGGTCACATAATAGGTGTTCTGGTAGCGTTCGGCGAACAAGGCGTTCTCTTCCATTTCCTGCTCCACCGCCTGCGGGGTTTGCTGGAGCCCGTAAGCGGCGGTGATGAGCCCCATCCCGATCAGCACGTAGAAATAGCTCTTCACCTGATTGATCGATTTCGTGATGCGATAACCCAGGCAGAACATCAGCGTGGCGAAACACCAGCCGCGCATCGCCGCCACGCCGACGACGGCCGGCACGCCCATGGGCAAGAGCAGATATATGAAGCAGACCCCATAGAATGATTTGAGCGCGGCACCCAAGGGACCAGAAGGGATAAAACTTTCTCCACGACTTTTCTGAAAAAAGGCCAGCGTCAGGGCCACACACAACAGGGCGTCGAAGAGAAAGGTGGTGGCGGTATAAGGGAAACGGATCTTTAGCCAGCCATGGAAAAATCCCACCGTAATCGCCAAGGCTATGATGGTGTTGACCAAGGGATCGGATTGCAAGAGGGCTTGTAACCGTTCCTTCAACGACAAACCGGCAGCCTCTTCCTTTACCTTTTTACGGTAGCGGAAGCGGGAAGATTCGGTTTGGCTGCGCAGACCCATGCACCGTCAGTGTGCGGTCGAAGTGTTCCTGAGACAAGCCGTGTAAATGGCTTCCAACTGCGCTACGGCTGCGGCGGCGGAGAAGCGTTCTTCGGCACGAAGACGGGCGGCAGCGCCCCATGCTGCTAGCCGGGCAGGGGAGTTCAAGGCCTGTTGCAGCGCCTGGTCCAACCCTCTTTGATCGCCCACCGGCACCAACCGGCCGGTGACTTCATCCACAATGATGGCCTGTGGTCCGTGTGCCGCGAAGGCGATGACGGGTCGCCCCAAAGCCTGCGCCTCGGCGACGGACAACCCGAAATCTTCATCCAGCGCGGGATGCACTACTGCTTCTGCCTGCGCGAGGAACCCATGCAATTCTTCATCACTTACAAAGCCGGTGAAGTGAACGCGCTCACGCAAGCCGAGCTGCCCGGCCAGCGTCTCCAGTTCCAGCCGGTACTCCGGTTCCATACCGAAAAGGCTGCCCCCCAGAATGATTCCATGCACATCTTCCGGCAGCGTGGCCAGTGCCTGCAGAAAATACGCGTGCCCTTTGTAACGTTGCAAACGGGCGGCCATCACCAACCAGCGGGCGCCGGGCGATAGGGAAAACTTCAAAGCCAGATCCGCGCGGGACGTTTGCTGTTGGAGTTGATCCAGATCTACACTCGGCCACACCAGCGTGGTGGGAAAGCCGCGTTCCACAAAGTAGTCCACTGTGCGATGGCAGTTTCCTTGAACATGTGCGGTGGGAATGCGCTGGATGGCCCAAGTGCTCCAGTGTCGAACCTCGGCGGTATGCACCAGCCAGCATTCCGGCACACCAGCCAGCCAGGCCGCCAGACCACCGTAAACATGCGCACGGAAGCCATTGCTGTGAACCAGACTGATCTCCTCTCTCTCAATCAATCTCACCAACTGCTGGATGGTGGCGGTCACCGCTCCCAGATGACGCATGCGATGCGCCGGAAACTCATGCACGCGGACATCCATGGCTTGCAGTTCTTGCGCGAGCGGACCGGGCCGCAGCAAGGCCACGTGCGGCTCGAAGCGGGTGCGGTCCAGCCGACGCAGGAGGTTGTTCATGTACACCTCAGCGCCGCCTTTTTCACCCACACAGGAGATCCAGAGAATCTTGGCCGGTTTGCTCATGCGTTGATGCTAATTTAATTAGCTTCGACGGAAAGCTCGCTGGCGTCCAGCAAAGTGATGAGTCGTAAAAACAAATCTGGCCGACGGAAAACCATCGGCCAGATGCTTGGATCAGTTGAGAGGCGAGCGACTACTGCTTCTCCTTGCCTGCCTTGATGGTCGCCGCATGGATGTACATGTTCCGGTCGTATTCGCCTTCTTTGTAAGTGTCATTGGTGAAGGCGACATGGAGCTTGTTCTCCCCGGCCTTGAGCTTGACGCTCACGGTAATCTCCTCGGCCTCG
>JAJNBN010000386.1 GCA_021156225.1 Verrucomicrobiota bacterium
CGACGCTTACGTCCAAGCTTGGAAGATGGGCCTCAAATGCGTGGCCATCTATCGCGACGGCTCGAAGCGTTCTCAACCGCTGAACACCAAAAAGACCAATGAAGGTGGTAACGCCACGGCGGAAGCCACCACTACCGCCAGTGAGCAGGTCACCATCTTGGAAGGCCGTATCGGCGAACTCGAAGGCCTGCTGGCCGATCTGCGCCGCGCTTCCAATCAACCGTTGCGCCGTCGCCTGCCGGAAACGCGCATGGCCATGAACCACAAGTTCGATATCGCCGGTCACGAGGGTTACCTCACCGTTGGTTTGTTCGATGACGGTCGCCCGGGTGAACTCTTTATCACGATGGCGAAGGAAGGTTCGACCATCGGCGGTCTGATGGATTCCGTGGCTACGCTGACCAGCATGTCCCTGCAATACGGCGTGCCGCTGGAAGCGCTCGTTAAGAAATTCAGCCATCAACGTTTTGAACCCTCTGGTTTCACCAAGAATCCGGAGATCCGCAACACGTCATCCATCATTGATTACGTGTTCCGCTGGATGGCGCTGCAGTTCATCCCCGGTTATCGCGAGATGACGAATCCCAAGCAGACCGAATTGCCGATGCCGGACCTGATGCAGGAACTCAAAAAAAAAGTGAACAAGCCCGTGGCTGACCTGCCACTGGCTGAGGAAGACACCGTCACGGTCGATGCCTCGATCACGACGGCGAAGGGCTCCAAAGTGTTCGTATCCCTGAGCGAGACCGTATCGCACATGATGAAGGATGCGCCCACCTGCCCGAGCTGCGGTCATCTGGCGGTGCGCAATGGTGCCTGCTTCAAGTGCATCAACTGCGGCGAAAGTTTAGGTTGCTCATAAGAGGAACCTCCTGAAAAGGGTGCATGAACCGGGCAGCGGCAACGCTGCCCGGTTTAATGCCTTTATAAGGCGGATTTAGTCCGAGTGGCAGCGCCGTCGATTTGGATAGTGTTTGTTTATTTCACTCCAAACCGTTTCGACTGGCAGCGCTTCAATATTCACTCCCGCTGGGATCACCAAAGTGTTTGCTTTCCGTGGGCCCCAAATCTGCTGATTCGACGGGCCCCACATTAACACGCTAGGAACACCAACGGCCGAGGCCAAATGGCTAACACCCGAATCATGTCCCAAGAAAAGATCGGCACGCTGTAACGCTTGCGCCACGGTAACCAAGGGAACATTCCGCAGAATCATCCCCCGCTCTGGCGGCAATACTTTTCGAATGGCTTCCAACTTCTGTCCATCCGCTTCGCCGCCAATCACCAGCAGCTTCCAAGAAGTCTCCGCGAGCACTTTTTGCATGAGCCCAAGCCATGCGGCCAGCGGCCAATTTTTGCGTTCGCTACCGCTGCCGGGATGAATGGCCAGCCATTTTTCACCAGGGGCCTTCGGCAGCACGTCGGCGTCCTTCAACTTCAGCTTGGGTGTAGCATCCGCACCAAAGACGGCAAGACGTTCGATTGGTTTCAGCAACGCTTCCGTCGCATGCACGGACTGGGTCTCATCCGGACGATGCGGTCCTTGGATGTATTGCGCCTCGCAAACTCGTTTGATGTTGGTCTGCAGATTCTCATCCGGGTCGTAGAGATAACTGACGATGACGGCGAACTGGTTGAAGTAGGTGGACCAGTCCTTGTCTAGGTCACCCTTGCCCGCGAAGAAACCAGCGAATTGGCGGCTCTCGATGGAACGGTAGCCATCCACCAAACCACCTTCCAAGGCGAGTTGAGCCACGCCGGAGTATGCCACCGTCTCCAGACGCGCTTCGGGAAACATCTCCCGCAAAGCGGTGAATACCGGTAGCGTAACGATAAAATCGCCAATCGCGCCACCACGGATAACGAGGATTTGATTGCGTGGCATGGATTGAAACGCCGCCGCTTGGTTTACTTGAACACCACAAAACCCAACACCACGAGCAGAGCAGCAAACGCCAGCCGGACACCGCTCAAAATCTTCAATCGCGACTCGGTGGCCGTGCCCCATTGGATGAAATCACGCGCGCGCCAAGGCGAGATGGTCAGCCAAATCCCCATGAACACCATGACGTACGCCCACGTGATGAGCACTAGGCGCCAGTCAGATTCATGCCAGCGGGCTGTGTCCACAATGGTTTTGGATAGCAGCAACATGAGCACGGCCAGACCTCGGATGGCGAGAAAGTCCGTGACGTAGAGGCACGTTCCGATACCGATCGCCCCGAACGCGAACATAAGCATGCGCTTGATGCTGGCAAAGTCCGCGATGTCCTCGGCATTGACATTGTAGAGGAACCATCCTGTGGCCAGGGCCATCAGCAGATAGCCCCACATGATAGAACGAGGAAAAGCCCGCGCGCTGGCGGTGAAGCCCTTGGGGTTAGCCAGCGCATAGATTTGCGGCAGAGCCATTCCGGCCCCCAGCAGAATCGACAGTGTGGAAAGTTTCATCCCTTATTCGTCCAGATTGATGATGGCGGGGTTGCCGTAAAGCGTGAATAGGCCGCTGCGCTCAATCCTCACATCCATGAGCTGGCCGATGTGACGCTGATCCCCTTCAAAAATCACGATGCGATTGTTTCGCGTGCGGCCTTCCAACGTGGCGGCATTCCGGCGGCTCGGTCCCAATACCAGGATTTGTTCCGTACGGCCCACATACTCCTGATAACGGGCCGCCCCGATCTCGTTCACGAGATTGAGCAACCGCGCATGCCGTTCTTCAATCACCTCTTCAGACAATTGGTCCGGCATCGCTGCGGCCGGCGTGTCCTTGCGCTGCGAATACTTGAAGCAATAGGCGTTATCAAACTGCGCCTCGCGGACAACCGACAAGGTTTCCTGAAAATCTTCCTCCGTCTCTCCCGGGAAACCTACGATGATATCCGTGGTGATGCCCATCTCGGGATTCACCTCACGTAATTTCTTTAAGATGGTGAGGAAGCGCTCGCGGGTATAGCCTCGGTGCATCAACTTCAGCACCCGGTCACTGCCGCTCTGCAAAGGGATGTGCGCACTCTCCACCAGCTTAGGCAATCGCGCATAGGCCTCTACCAGATCGTCCCCGTAGCCTTTCGGATGCGGCGAAGTGAAGCGGATGCGATCCAAGCCTTCGATCTCATGCACCGCCTCGATGAGCTGAACGAAACCGCTCTTCCCATCCTTCACCGGATAATCCCGCTTACCAAAACTCGTGACGATCTGGCCCAGCAATGTGATCTCTTTGACGCCCCGGGCAACTAGTTCGCGGCATTCGGCAACGATATCAGGGATCGCACGGCTGCGCTCCATGCCGCGGGTGTAAGGCACAATGCAGAAGGTGCAGTATTGATTGCAGCCCTGCATGATGCTGACGAAAGCCATCACCTGTTTCTCCGTCGAGTTGCCAGAAAGGATATGTTCACGGATGGTCGCCTCACTGCCCTTCTCCGCTTCCGTATCCACGACCTTCTCACGACGACCGGCTAGCAAGTCATCGATGTATTCAGCGGCGCGATGAAACTTCTGCGTGCCCAGCACGAGGTCCACATCGGGAAGACGGTCGATGAGTTCCTTGCCCCGGCTCTGTGCCATGCAGCCCATGAAGCCTAATACGACATCAGCCTTCCGGCGACGCGTCTCAGCGACCAGGTTATACATCTTGCCGATGGCCTTTTGCTCCGCCTGATCGCGCACACTGCACGTGTTCAGCAGGATGACATCCGCCACAGCTTCCGTGGGGGCCAGAGTATAGCCTTTCGCCACGAGCTGGGCAGCGACCGCTTCGCTGTCCCGCTCGTTCATCTGGCAACCGTACGTCTTGATGAACACACTCGGCATAATGACCTGTAAAACTAGAGCGCGGTAAGGTAAGCGAGCCGGAGGCGGCTGAAAAGGGGTTATTTGCGGGGAACGGTTAAATCGTAGAATCGCTAAAACCATTGAAACGGAGCACCATGTAACCATTCAACGATTTAACCTTTTTAACGGTTTTCTCGAATCTGACCAACTCCACCGTTGCCCTGCCTAGGGCAATTTGAGTAAAACCCTGTGCATGTCATCCCCGTCTGGTGAAAAGTCTGGTGAGAAATTTGATATGCACAGCGAGTCTTTCCTGCACTCGTTGATGCGCAAGCAGTTGAAATTGTCCATCGCCTGCGCGGCGACGTTCATGATCGCGCTGCTGGGCATGCCCCTGCTGAATTACCTTTTTCCCGAGTTCATGGCCAAGCGCATCTTCGGCTTCACGCTGAGCTGGTTTATCCTGGGCATCGCCTTTTTCCCGTACGTCTGGATCATCTCCTATTATTTCATCAAGACATCTATGGCCCTTGAGGAAGACGAAGTGAAGTCGGTGAAAGGAGACAAGCAATGATGCCTCCGCTTTTCTTCGCTGCGGTTGATCCGTGGATCTTGGTGTTCAGCGCCATCACCGTCGCCGTCAC
>JAJNBN010000387.1 GCA_021156225.1 Verrucomicrobiota bacterium
GTACGCTAAGAAACATCCAGTGGAATGATGGCGATCCGAGGACGTACCAGCCGTGGCTCGACAAGCTGCGTCCGGAGGATCGCCTCGTGTTCATCGGTGGCATCCGGATGGAGCCTGATCTTCCGGGCATAGAATGGACCTATGCGGCGACAGACCGGTGGATCGGACGACCGGTCCAAAAACAGGCGGTGCCGCAGCCACAGTCGTCTGCACGTTAAGGGCGTGTTGTCTTGACCTGAAAGCGGGCATCGCTTCTAACAGCCTGAATTGAAAACGAACCGCCCAATGTTGATGCATGCAAAATCGTGACTTCAACCGGTATGTGCCCTCGCTCGTATGGCTGGCGGTGATCCTTGTGCTGGTGATCATCCCGCTTAAGATCATCGGCTCCGGTTACCTGCCGCTGGATGATGCCTTGCGGCATGCGGCCAAGGCGGTTTCGGGGAAAGAATGGTCGGAGATCCTGATCCTGAATCCCGCGTTCACGCTGGACCATAATCCCGGCTGGCACGTGCTGTTGCGTTTGCTGCACACGGCGTTTGGCATGGAAGCGGATGCGCTGGTCATCTTTTCTGTCGTGGGTTTGTTCGTGGCGTTTGCGTTCGTGCCTTTGTTCTGGCTCAAGCGGCCGGAAGCATGGTTGATCACCCTGCTGCTGGTCTTCATCGCCAATCAAGGAATCATCCAGCGGATATTTTTAGGACGTCCGCTCATGCTCTCGGTGGTGGCGTTGATGGCGTTGCTCTTTCTCATGGGAAAAGAGGAGGGGAGTTTGAAGCATCCGCGACAGTGGATCATCGCCACATTGCTGATGACCTTGACGACTTGGATGCATGGCGCGTGGTATCTGTTTGTGCTGCCGGTGGTGGCTTTGTTCCTCGCTGGAAGGAAAAAGGATGGGCTGACTTTAGGCGCGTGCTGGCTGGGGGGCAGTGTGTTGGGCGCATTGTTCACGGGACATCCGATCGATTTCCTGGTGCAGGCGGTAAAGATCGTCACGACCGCGTTTGGTGAGAAATCATTGCCGACGCGCATTCTGGTTTTTGAGTTTCAACCGACCACGGGAGACGTGAGTGTTTTATTGGTGCTCGGAGGGTTTGCGCTGTGGCGGATTCATCGTGGCTGGGCCATCTCCAAGGTGCTGCGCGATCCCGTTTTCATCATGTTTATCATCGGCTGGGTGCTGGGGTTGAAGGTGGCGCGGTTCTGGTATGACTGGGGCGTGCCTGCGGCGCTGGTGTGGATGGCGCGGGAGCTAAGCGAAGAGATCGAGAGCCGTTGGCAGCCGGAGATATTGCATCGCCTGAGCGTCACTTGTGTTGCCGCCGCCGGATTGTTCCTGACCATGACCAGCGACCACTCTTCACGCTGGACGCATAATCTCAATGTCCAACATCTCAGTGCCCAGGACACTGACCTCGCGGGCTGGCTGCCGGATGATGGGGGCATCATCTATAACGATGACATGGCTATTTTCTATCAGACCTTTTTCCACAACCCGCGCGCGAACTGGAAGTATCTGCTCGGTTATGAGCCGACGTTGATGCCGCAGGAGGAGCTAAAGATTTTAAGGGAGATGCAACTGAAGAACGGTGCTTATGCAACTTATACGCCTTGGGTGCACAAGATGCTACCTGCCGACCGGCTCATCATGCGAGGCGCGCCGGGGCAAACGCCGGACGTAAAGGGGCTGCAATGGGCCTATGCGGGCAGCAATACGTGGATCGGGCGCAAACCCCGTGCGGCGGCAAAACCGATCGGGCAGTGAGGAGGCTTCATGGCTGAAGCGGCGAACCATCCTGAACGTGTTTGGGTCACCGGTGCCAACGGGTTGATCGGCAGCCATCTTATCCATCTGGCGAAGTCCAGTGTGCCCGCGTGGCAGGTGGTTCCCATCGTCCGGGCGGCTTTTGATCTTACGGATTCAAGGGCGGTTGTCACGGCGTTTCAGAAGGAGCGGCCCAAGCTGATCATCCATTGTGCAGCACTGAGCCGCAGTCCGGAATGCCAGGCGAATCCCAAGCTGGCGCATGAGATCAACGTCGAAGTGACGAAGTTTCTCGCGGACCTGGCCACGGACATCTCGTTCATCTTCTTTTCCACGGATCTGGTCTTTAATGGCCAGCAGGGGAACTATGTGGAAACGGACAAACCCAATCCGCTGAGCGTTTATGCGGAGACGAAGGTAATGGCGGAGCGGCACGTGTTGCGGAATCCGCACCATACGGTCATCCGCACTTCACTGAATGCTGGGCCTTCGTTGCAAGGGGATCGGGGGATGGATGAGCAGATGCTTTCGGCTTTGAGGGAAGGAAAGGCACTCAATCTATTTACCGATGAGTTTCGCACACCCATTCCTGCTGAAGAAACGGCGCGTGCCGTGTGGCAACTGGCGCAGCAGAAAGCGAAAGGGGTTTATCATGTGGCCGGGGCAGAGCGACTTTCTCGCTGGCAGATCGGGGAACTGATGTGCGAGCGGTATCCCCAGTATCGCTCGCAGATACACGCGACTTCCTTGAGCACGTATCAAGGTGCGCCGCGCTCGCCGGATACGAGTTTGAACTGCGCGAAAGCCCAGGCGAAACTGCCGTTTGTGCTACCGAAGTTTTCGGAATGGTGGCGGCAGAGGGCAAAGTCTGAGTTGTGATTGCAGCATCAGCCAAGACCTATCACGGTCGCATCGCCCCGTCACCCACGGGGCTGCTCCATCTTGGTCATGCACGGACGTTCTGGATCGCGTGGCAACGGGCGCGTCAGGCCGGAGGGCAAATCATCCTTCGCAATGAAGACCTTGATCCGCAGCGCAGCAAGGTGGAGTTCGTGCAGGCGTTTATGGAAGATTTGCGTTGGCTGGGGCTGGGTTGGGATGAAGGCCCGGACATCGGTGGGCCGCACGCGCCCTACAACCAAAGCGAACGCACGCATCTCTACCGCGATGCTTTGCAACGGTTGATTGCGAGCGGGCATGCCTATCCCTGTTATTGTTCGCGCAAGGAGGTGCAGCTTTCCTCCCGCGCGCCGCATGCGGAGGATGAAGAGGCGATCTATGCCGGAACATGTCGGCCGGCGCTAGGGATGTCCAATGCCAAGGCTGAAGGACGCAAGCCGTGCTGGCGTTTTCGGGTTCCAGATGGTGAAGCCGTCCGTTTTGTGGATGGTCATTTCGGGCCGAAAGAATATGTGGCTGGTCGTGATTTTGGCGATTTCGTGATTTGGCGGCCGGATGATGTGCCTGCTTATCAACTGGCCGTGGTGGTGGATGACGCACTGATGGGGGTCACTGAAGTGGTGCGTGGGGTTGATCTATTAGTTTCAACCGCACGGCAGATATTGCTTTTTCGAGCGCTTAGTTGGGAGCCGCCCGCGTTTTTTCACTGTCCCTTGCTGACCGATGAGCACGGGGTCCGGCTGGCCAAGCGTAATGATGCGCTGAGTTTGCGCACCTTGCGCGAGCAGGGCAGGGAACCGCGGGAACTCATCTCGGCATGGCAACGTGAAAAGCTGATGGGTTAACCGCCCATTTGCATACGGCCGATGAGATGAAAGTTGGATTGATAAACCTGTGAGCGTTTCCTGAGCGTCCGCAGATTCCACAAGTAGGCCAGCAGGATCAAACCCAGCCCAGCGAGCAAGGGCAGGGGGCTATCAGTCACCGCTGCGACCATCTCTTTGAGATATACGGCGAAGGGAAGCGCACCAAATAACGGGACCATTAACAAGGGGACGAACAGAGCCCATTTGATTCCGTAGCGCATGATGAGGGAAAGGAGGACGCAAAACACTCCGCTGGTGAAGATGAACGTGGAAAAACTCAACCATGGTGCCGAGAAACCGCCGCCGAGGAGAACATATAAAGCCAGAGGAAGCGAAGCTCCCATGATGGTCGTCAAGGACAGTCCTATGAAAAGCAGGGCCAGATGAGAGCTGGTCAGCGGCAGCGTCCGCCAATGTCTTAACGCGGTCATTTGGGGCTGAAGCAGCAGGATGCTGATAAAGAACAAGGGCAGAAAAACCAGAGAGGAAACGGTTTGTCCGTTTACCGGTGCGCGCAATATCCGCAGGATTACCTGCATGATGAGCAGCATCACCACGCTGAAGCCAGTTGCCGTGCCAAAGGTTCGGGCGAACAGCCAGGACAGTCCGCTCAATCCGCCAGCAGGCAGGGTGGTGCTGCGCGGGGTGGTCGAGACGGCGGTGGACCCCATCCGGCGGGTGCGATTCCGCAGCATGACGCTGCAGCGATACCACGCGACGATGGCACAGAGGATTCCCACGAGCAGGATCCAGAAGGAAATGGGATCCCAAAGGCGTGTCGCCCGGATGGCCATGGGACCGGCAATGCCCGCGCTAAAGCCCAAACCCCAAGCTCCGCCGGCCATTCCGGCGATCAGGTTTTCACCGAAATTTTCCGGCTGG
>JAJNBN010000388.1:0-5820 GCA_021156225.1 Verrucomicrobiota bacterium
CGCTGGGGCACCGTTCAGGAGATCGGCGCCCTGGCTGTCTTTCTTTGCTCAGAAGACTCTGGCTTCATCACGGGCACAGATATCGTGATCGATGGCGGCTGGACCGCCAGATAAGCGCCGGAAAGTGTGGTGTCACCGGCTTAGACCGGTCGTCCACCGCCTGCTCACGCGAGATTCATCGCCTATTTGTCAGTATTTTCCCGTAAATCAGCACCTCCGCATTTGATACACAGCCTTCGGTCTGGTAAGTTCCCTTCAGAAACCAGCACTGCCGATGCCCATAGCGCAAAACGCTATCGCAGTTTGTCCCGAGGTAAACGGCGTGCCGCAACCAGAACGGAGCCAAGAATCATGAGCCAGGCCATAATGGATCCGGCAGAAGTCCGCCGGTTCGCCGAAGAATTGAAACGTTTCAACGCGGATCTGCAAAACCGCATGTCTTCGCTGCACGCCCGCTTTTCCGCCCTCGGAGACACGTGGCAGGACCAGGAGCACGACAAGTTCGCCGAGGAATTTCAACAGACCATGAAAGTCATGCGGAAGTTTGTGGAAGTCTCCAATCAGCACACGCCGTATCTGCTCCGCAAGGCACAGCGCATTGAAGATTACCTATCCCAACGCTGATCATGTCGCAACGCGCCCACGTCACTTCTGTCGAAGCGCTCGAACTCTTTCGCAGCCAGCTCATCGTTTACGTCGAGAAACTGACCGGGGCCACCGACGATGTTAACGACGAAGTGATGCGCACCCGCGTCTGGCTGGCGAACGATCAATTGCAGCATCTGCAAGCCCAAGCCCGACGCCAGGCCAAAGTGTTGGAGATGGCCCAACAGGAACTCTTCAGTTCCCGTATCTCCACGCTGGAGCCCTCCACATTGGACCGCCAGCTCGCCGTGCGGAAAGCCAAACTGGCGCTGGATGAAACGCTGAACAAATTGACCACCGTTAAAAAATGGAACCGCCAGTTTGAAAGCGAGGTGGCCCCGCTGGCCAAGCAGGTGGAAAAGTTGCGGACCATGCTGGGCACGGACATGGAGAAGGCGGTCATGTTCCTGACCCAGGCGATCAACACTTTGGACGATTACGCGCGCATCAAGGCGCCTACCACCAACCCGATAGCCGCGTCGGAAAACCCGGTACCGGAGAATCCTCCATCATGAATCTGCAATCAGACAAAGCGGTGTTGATGAAGGTTTCCAAGGATGTGGCCACCAGTTGGGGGCAGGTGAAGGAATCGTGGCACGATGTCAAAAGCGAGGAATTTGAACGGAACTACTTGGAACCGTTGCAGTCAAACATCACGATGGCCGTAGCGGTGATCGAGAAGCTGGACAAACTGTTAACGAAAGTCAGGAAGGACTGTGAGTAAACATCTTCGGGTAACGGAAACGCTGGAACTGCTTGGCCAGTTGCAAAGCACGGTCCGGGATTTCGCGGCGCGGGCGCAAAAACTGGATCACAACCACCGTTTCCAGACCCCGGCTCGCTGGTGCATTGCATGAGGCTGAGAAACGTTTTCAAGCGGAGAAGGAACGCCTGGAGGCGCGACACGCCGGGCGGCAGAAGCGCCTTGCCCGGGCGCTCAAAAGCAGTCATGCCCAGCGCCAGCAGGAGGTGACGGATTTTGAGGGGAAACAAAAATACCAGTTGCAGCGCGATCTGTTGCAGAATGATCGTAAACTGGAAACCGGACTGGCCAACGAAGAGAAGGCTTATGCTGAATTTTGTGCCCGCATTGCCGAAGCGCAGGCAGCTTTTTCCCAGTTGGACTATGGCGCTCAGTTTGCTTTCGGCGCTTACAAAAAGTTTTTGGTACCGTTGGGTTCCCCTGCATCGGCAGAAGCGAAAGATGCCACGACCACTCATGAAGAGGTACTGGCAGAACTGCACGAGGTCACCAGTCATACGGGGGCTGATCTGGCTCAGTTCCAGAAACTGGCTCTTCCCAGCCTCTTCCGCACTTTGCCACTGGCGCTGCAATTAGTTCTCGTAGCAGCGGTGACCGGAGGCGTGTTCTTTGCCGCGCGACATTTTAATCTGGCTTGGGCGACACCAGCCGTTGTCATCGGTTCAGGGGTCGGCCTGATCGTTCTCCTGACGGCGCTCTATTTCGTGGGCGAGCGTCAGTCTGCCCCATTGGCCGCCAAGCTGGCGCAGCGGATCTTGCGCGGACGTCAGCTCTCGGAAACGGTAGTGAGCAAGGCCGCCACCCATCACTCCGCGGAGCTCCAGCGCATCAAAGATTTTTGCACCGACAATGCGAACCGCTTGAACGAACATTGGGCGAAGGTGGTGACGGAGGCAGCTCAGTTGCGTGAATCTTTCTCAAAGAACGTGCCGGAACGTCACGCCAATGCCCTGCGTCGGAATGACCATCTGTTGCACAAAAGGTTGCAAGCGCAAAAGCATGACCACCAGACCGAGGTGGTGCGCTTGCGGGAAGACACAGAACGAAAGAAGGAGGAACAATACGGCAGCAGCACTCAAAAAGTGGGGCAACTCACCGCGGATTACGAAACACAAAGACGGGAACTGCTGGCCCGCTGGCAGGAGATCTTAAAGCCCATTTACGAAAAGCTGGAGGCTCACATTTCTGCGGCGCAAACAACGTTCCCGGAGTGGCCGAGTCATTTGGCCAGCGATTGGAAACCGCCGGCCCATGCCATATCCGCAGCCAAATTCGCTTGCATCGAGGTGGACGTGGATAAACTGGCGGAGGCCAATCTTGCCGAACTAAACCTCCCCCTTCCCGGCCCCTCCCGTTTCACGGTGCCCCTCACGCTCACGTATCCTTACGGCGGCTCCGTTCTTTTCGAGACCGCGCACAACGGTGATGCCGAGGCCATCGAGTCGCTCAACAACATCATGTTGCGATTGCTTTCCCAATCGCCACCTGGCCGCGTGAGTCTCACGATCATTGATCCTGTCGGTCTGGGCCAAAGCTTCGCAGGCATTATGCATCTGGCGGACTATGGCGATCACTTGATCAACAGCCGCATCTGGACCCAGCCACAACAGATCGAGAAGAAGCTGAACGAACTCAGCGAGCATATGGAGAAGGTCATCCAGATGTACCTTCGCAATGAGTACGAGACGATCACGGAGTATAATGAGAAGGCGGGCACCATCGCGGAGAAGTATCATTTCCTCGTGGTTTCCGGATTCCCGGCGAACTTCACGGAACAGGCTGCGCGCCGTTTGCTCAGCATCGCCACGAGTGGAGCGCGTTGCGGCGTGTTCACCCTGATCCATTGGGATCAACGGCAACCGGTCCCTCATGATTTCCTTGCCGATGAACTGCGCAAGAGCAGTGTCAGCCTGAGCAACAAATCCGGTGCGTTTGTTTTTTCAAATCTGCCCGCTGCGGGTGCCACACTGACCCTGGATCGCCCCCCTGCTCCGGATTTTGTCACCGAGTTCATCCAGAAAGTTGGTGAGTGCAACGTCAATTCCAACCGCATCGAAGTGCCGTTCTCCCATGTCACGCCGCCGGAGGCGGAGCAGTGGTCATTGGAAACTGCCAAGGAATTGCGGGTGCCCATCGGTCGCACAGGAGCCACGAAACTGCAGTATCTGGCGATGGGCCAAGGCACACGCCAGCATGCGTTGATCGCTGGTAAAACCGGTTCCGGCAAATCGACGCTGTTTCACGTCATCGTCACCAATCTCGCTCTCTGGTGCAGTCCGGAACAGGTGGAATTCTACCTAGTGGACTTCAAGAAAGGCGTGGAATTCAAATGCTATGCCACGCGGAATCTGCCGCATGCCCGGGTCATCGCTATCGAGAGCGATCGCGAGTTCGGCCTGAGTGTCTTGCAACGATTAGACGAGGAATTGCGCCGTCGCGGTGAGCTCTTCCGTAAACTCGGGGTGCAGGATGTGGCGGGTTACAAGCGCATGGGTGGCACGGAGCCGATTCCTCGTTCGCTGCTGCTCATTGATGAGTTTCAAGAGTTGTTCGTAGAGGATGATCGCGTCTCGCAAGGCGCTGCCTTGCTGCTGGACCGCATTGTGCGTCAGGGTCGCGCCTTCGGCATCCATGCCATACTTGGTTCCCAGAGTCTCGGCGGTGCTTACACGCTCGCTCGCACCACCATGGGACAAATGGTTATCCGCATCGCCCTGCAATGCAATGAGGCGGATGCCTATCTCATCATGGATGAGAACAACCCCGCGCCTCGCCTGCTCACGCGTCCCGGCGAAGGCATCTACAACGACACGGCAGGCACCATGGAAGGCAATAGTCCTTTCCAAACCGTCTGGCTCTCCGACGAGATACGAGACCAGTATCTCGACAAGGTGATCGCGCTGAATGAGAAGCAGCCTAGCCGGATGCCGGCACCGATCATCTTTGAAGGCAACGAACCTGCTGATGTTCAGGTGAACGTGTGGCTGCCCACGCTCTTGACCGCAGAGCGCACGGCAGTCCCCACGCAGGCCTCCATCTGGATGGGTGCGCCCAATTCCATCAAGGGCGATACCGAAGCTGTTTTCCAACGACAGAGCGGCAGCAATCTCCTCATTGTGGGCCAAAGGCCCGAGGCTACTCAATCCATTCTTAGCGTCGCGCTCATCGCTCTTGCCGCCCAGTATCCGGCCGGCAAGGTGCGCCTCATCGTGATCGACAGTTCCCTCCCCGGGACACCGGAGCGCGCTTATCTGGATGCCACTGTCCGCGCCCTGCTCCAAACTGTCACGGTGGCGCGCGGCAATGAAGTGGATGAGATGATGAACCAGCTTGCGCAAGATCTGAAGCAGCGCACGGAAGATGCCGAAGGCAGCGAGGCTCCAGATATTTTCGTCTTCATCCAAGATCTGCAGAAGCACAAGCGCCTGCGTTATGAAGAGGATTTTAACTTCTCAAGCGATGACAGTGCACCAGCCAGCCCCGGCAAAATATTTGATCAACTCATCACGCAAGGTCCGGCGGTGGGAATCCATCTGGCGGTCTTCTGTGACACGTTCAACAACGTGAGCCGGTTCATCAACCGCAAGGCGATGACCGAATTCGAGATGCGCGTGCTCTTCCAGATGAGCGCGAACGATTCCGCCAGCCTCATCGATTCCGCGAAGGCGACCAATCTCGGTTTGCATCGCGCGCTTTATTACAGCGAGCAATCGGGGCATTTGGAAGTTTTCCGGCCTTACGCGCTGCCGCCATTGACGTGGTTGGAAAAGATCGGTGGGCAGTTGGCGCAGGCGGGACCGCAGGAGCCTTAAGCGGGTCACGGCTGTGTTCCGCAAAACTAAATCAGCCGCAGCAGTTGCGTTACTTTATACGCCATTGAGATTATCACGCGCTGCGGCTGGTCCTCGGAGGACACAGCCGCGGTCCAAAGAAAAAAAGCCCCGGAGATCGTTCTCCGGGGCTTTTCTGTAAACTTAAACAACGACCTTAACCGCCTACATGGGCGAGTTCTTCGTTATTGATCCCGTTCAGGATCTTGAACTCTTCGGCGTGCAAGGCCGGTTCCGCGCGGAACGCCAGCTTGCCGAAGTAGCGCTTCTCCATCTCGATGAGCAGCTTCTCATCTTCGGTGCGCAGGCGTTGCAGCACGGATGGATGCACCACGATCTTGAGCTGGAAGTCCGATTCATCACGACCGCGCTTCTTCAGAATCTCACCCAGCTTGCGCTGGATCTCCACGCTCATCGTCTCGGAGCTCTTCACCTTGCCCCTGCCCTTGCAGTACGGACAGTCGTCATACACGGCGGAGCGCACGCTCTCGCTGTGGCGCTGGCGGGTCATCTCCATCAATCCGAGCTGGGTGATGGGCAGGATGTGCGTCTTGGCCTTATCGCGGCGGAGACCATCACGCA
>JAJNBN010000388.1:5826-6862 GCA_021156225.1 Verrucomicrobiota bacterium
TGTAAACCATCTGCTGGTCGCGTCGGCCCTTCATGTCGATGAAGTCCAGCACGATGAGACCGCCCATGTTACGCAGGCGCAACTGGCGGCAGATCTCCTCGGCCGCTTCCAGGTTCACCTTCAGGATGGTCGTCTCCTGGTCCTTGCTGCCCTTATGGCTGCCGGTGTTCACGTCGATGGCCACCAAGGCTTCGGTTTCATCGATGACGATGTAACCGCCGCTCTTCAAGTGAACCTGCCGTGAGAACGCGTTCTCCAACTGGCGGGCGATGCCGAACCGGTCGAAGATGGATTGGGATTCGCTATACAGCTTCACCTTATCCATCGAACGTTTCGAGATGCGACCGATGAGTTCGCGCATGCGTTCGTATTCCTTGGCGTTATCGATGACGATGCGTTCCACATCTTCCGTGAGGAAGTCGCGAACGGTGCGTTCCACGAGGTCAGGCTCCTGGAACACGCAAGTAGCCATGGGCTGCTTGTTGATGCGTTCCTGGACGAGCTTCCACTCGTCCAACAACATCGCCAGATCGCGCACGAAGTAGCGCTTTTGCTGATGCTCACCCACGGTGCGAATGATAACGCCCATGCCTTCCGGAATGGTCAGCTCGCGCAGAATCTTTTTCAGCCTCTGGCGTTCTTCCGGGTCCTCGATCTTGCGGGAGATACCGCTCTGGTCGGAGTTCGGTAACAACACTAGATAACGACCCGGCAAAGCCAGGTGCGTGGTGACGCGCGGGCCTTTGGTACCGATGGGGCCCTTGGTCACCTGGATGATGATCTCGCTGCCCACGGGATAAAGGCGCGGGATGTCCTTTTGCGTGATCCGCGGTTTCTCGCGGCGTTTGTTGCCGCGATCCACCAGTTCCACGCCGGAGTCGAGGTTGCTCGGGACGATGTCCCAGTAATGCAAGAAGGCGTTCTTCTCGAAGCCGATATCCACGAAGGCAGCCTTGAGGCCGTCTTCGAGGTTCTTGATCTTGCCCTTGAAGACGCTGCCCACGAGGCGCTCTTCCGACGTGCGCTCGATGGTGAA
>JAJNBN010000389.1 GCA_021156225.1 Verrucomicrobiota bacterium
ACTGAAAGGTGCTGGCCATGGATTCTTCCACGGTGGCGTTGCCGCTGAGGAAATAACTGAAGGTATCGGCCACGCTGAGGAGGAGACGGGCGTGGCGCAGGCGCTCGGGCGATTCGGCGGCGAGCTGGTAGAGCGAATTGATGGGCATGAACTGGATGCCGGTTTCCGCGAACACATTCTCCCATTTGGTGAGCGAGAAGACGAGCTCGACGCCGCGAGCGGTACGCGGGTCGCGATAGTGGAAGGTGGGCGGGATGAGGGCGCCTTTGCCATCGAGCAACACGTAATCGAGGCCCCATGAGTCCGTGCTTATGCTGGCGATAGGGAGCTTGCGCTGGGCCACCAAGCGCAAACCGACCTTCAATTCCTCGAACAACTGCGGGATGTCCCAGTGCATTGATTCGCCATGACGCAGCACCGGATTCGGAAAGCGATGAATCTCCTCAAGTGTGATCCGGCCCTCATGCAATGAGCCGAGCATGAGGCGGCCGCTTTCGGCGCCGAGATCGCAGGCCAAGTAATGATGTGGCGTCATGTGTCGTGTCGCCTTAAGGAAAATGGGGGAAGCGCAAAGTTCAAAGCTCAAAGTTCAAGGAAATGACCAATGACGAAATCCGAATGAAGAAGGAACTGGTTGCACCAGAGGCCAGCAATGACGAAGCACCAAATGAATTAACCTACCACTTTCGGATAGTGCAGGGCTACCTCCTCAACTGATAGCGTATCAAGGTGACGTCCCTGCTCCCAATACGTATCGCAATAGCGGCAACGGTAAAGAAGGGCTTTTCGTGCCCGGCTTACGGCCACTTCATCCAACTGCTGATGGGTCTCCCATGCGACACGACACTTTTCGCAACCCTTGTTGCTCCAGTCACGCGTGTTTTTTGGTTTCCCCATGATGTCTGCGACAAAATTTAAAAGCGTGAGGTGACGGGTTTCTCATTTCAACAACGTCGTATCCACACCGGCGGTTCTCAGGGCTTTGTAAAAGTCAGCGCCGGGACCGGAGTAATATTTGCCCTCATAAACGTATTCTGCGTTGGATGAGTTATGCCCGGGCAGGATTTGGAAATAGAGAGATTTCTGGTCGGCCAAAGTAACGATCATCTCACCGCTTTTTTTGCATTTGTGCGCGGGCACTTCCTGCGCGGGTCCCAAGGCTGCGAGTATGGCCTCGCAATGCCGGCGGCCCGACGTTTGCCGCATCCCCACAGCAACAGGCATGCACCTAAGATCAATGCGGCAGTTCCAAGTCTGTTGCGCGAGGAAAGCATATCATCCACCTGCTGAATCTTCAGCCAGGACGCCGCCGTAGCCGCCGAGCGGGGCGCGTTTCAAGCCCATCATCGTCAGCGCACGATACCAGAACAAGCCGAACTGCGAGGGCTTGCTCACCGTCAGCGGCATGATGGGTTCTGCATCTCCGATCGCTTTGGTATAGATATTCACACCTGCTTCCTGCCAGCGGCGCAAGGTGTGGGCGAGGTCTGTCTGCGGTTGACCCGCGTGATGCTGGATCAACACCACGAACTTGATGCCGTGCGCGAGGAGATAATTCGCCGAGGGAAAATCCGTGGTGAAGCTGACCGAGCGATTATCGAAATCCACGAAGTCGGGGATCATCCCGGGGCCGCGGCGATCGGCATCCAGCAGGAAGACGGGGGGTGCGTCGGGTCGCAGGTTGAGCGTTCGCAACGTGTCCGCGGCGTAGTGCAAGGCATACGCGATCACCGAGGTGTCCACTGCTTCACGATGAAATCCTCCGGGGACGGCATTATATACAGGAATCGGCCGATAGCCCAAGGGAGCCATCGTCAGGCCCAAAGCAATGCCGTCAGTGCCGGGCAGATCAGCCACGAAGGCGGTGCCGGCAGGGACCTGGTGCAACCAGCCCATATCCCAATTGCGCTCAAAGTGGGTGTGGTAAACGAGGTTCTCGTCCATCCACGCAAAGAGGACGGGTTTCACCCAGGGCGACCAAAAGCCATGGGCTGGAGCCCAAGCGTCGTATATCTCGGATTTCTTCATCTTCAATCCTGCACCAGCAGCGCGACATCGTATGCTGCAAAATCAATCAACGGTTTCTGCGCCATGCGCACATAGGCACCGGCGGCCCGGCCATTCACGGTGTAAACGCCGAGGCATACGTGGCGTTCGCCATCCGGGGTGGCCAGCGGCACGGAGTCAAAACGGTGTTGCGCCACCCAGTCATTCGGGAAGAAGCGGACGTGCCATTTCGTCCGCTGCCATTCGCGAGTAGTTTGTTGCGCGGTGCCGAACACGGCATCGCCGGTGTTGCAGAAGGCGGCCTTCACCAGCCAGCCATCGTCCGTGCGCCAGGGGGCTTCGCGTGGGTCACGGGTCTCGGGCAGCAACGTGCGCCAGCTCGTCATGGGTGTGCGGAGGTCGTCCCATACGAGCGGGAAGCGTTTGCTCTCGGCGATGATGCCGGTGCCGGGATTGGTGATGGGTGTGAGTCCGCCGCGAAAGAAGTGTTCCCAACCGCTGCGGCGCGGCAATTGCGCGAGCCATTCCGCCTGATGAAAACGGAAGATGCCATCCATGCGCTCATGGCACATTTGCGGTGGCAGATGAGCATGGCCATCACGCCACGTGATCTGGGATGGTTTCGCCTGATAGGTCTGGCAGCCGCGGGCACGCAGGCACTTCGCCACATAGGACACGACCTGATGATCTTCCATGTAGCCGGGCGCGGTGAGCATGGCGATACGGGCTTCCGGCTTGGTCGCGGCGATCATCGCGTCGGCCAAGGCATCACCGGGATTTCCGGTGGGGCTTGCTCCCGGAAACTGCTGGCTGACGAGCGAGGAGAACAGGGAGCTTTCGCAATAGCCGCCGGGCACATCGCTGTTCACCTCGGAGATGCGCCAGCCTGCCGTGGTGGGATGGAAATCAAAACGCATCACCCGGGCAGCCGCGGGTGTCAGCGCTTGCGATGATTGCAAGACCTTGCGGATGGAGCCGGGCACGCTGAGGTGCTTGAGCAATTCAGGGCGTTGCAGGATTTCTGTTTCCGCAGCGAGTGTCTCTTCCGAAAGGCTTTCGGCCATGCCTGCGAGCGTGTTCCATTGTGCCGAGGAGATGTAGAGCGGGAATGGCGCGAGCGTGCTGACATCGCCGACTTGCGGATCCCATTTGCAACCATCGAGCAACATCGTGCGGCGGATGCGGTGAAAGACTTCTGCAGAGAGGCGTTCGCCAGCTACCAAAGGCTGGAGTGCGCTTTGCGTTACGGAAGTTTCTGGCGTTGCGGCAGCATTCATCGTGCGCCCTCCCACCAACCGAGATGCCATACCCAGCCCGCAGCCATGACGATGTAAACGAATGCGGGCACGAAACCGCACTGTAAGACATCGCGTGCATAAGCGCTGGGTGTGGGTCGCAAACGACGTTCCCAAGGGATCGCTACCAGCAGCAATGCGGCACAAAACCAGCTATCCACGATGAAGTCTCTCAGCGTGGCCTCGGGTGATTCCCAATTGCCCGCCACGGCGCGACCGCAGATGAGTCCGAGGGCGACGAGCATGCCGGCCAAGCGCAGGCCTGCCGCCGGGTCGCGATCCTCGGTGACGGCGCGTGAGATATGAGCATTGGCTTCAAAGATCATCCACCAGAGGAAGAAACCGATGGTGCCGACAATGACGGAGAAGACGTTGTTCCAGAGCGAAGGGCCGGTGCCGACATTGGAGCCGCAGTAGATGAACGACACGCCGATCAACCCGCCCGCCAGCGCAAGACCGGCGGCACCGTTGTTGTTTTCCTGCACATCCACATCGAAACTGACGCCCGCGAGGGTGGTCGCTTTCTTCCAGAGGAAAAGCCACAGCAGGCCATTGGTGGTGAGCAGGGTGAGATAGACGCCGCTGGCTTTCACTTCGGGATCGGACCAGAGGAGCAAGGCGGGGATGATCATTAGCGTGACGCACAGCGGCTTGACCATCAGGAAGGGCAAGCGCGCCTTCAGGGTCCGGCCCAGAGGAATATCTGTCCACCACTTGAACTGAAAACCGATGCTGACCACGGCCCCGATAAAGCCGACTATCAGCAACAGCATCTCATCGTCATCAATGTCCATTTCGCGAACCGCCCTTTCGTTGGGTGATTAGTGACAGCGATGCGCGGGGATTCAATAAGAATTCTTGAGAAATTTTGGAACGGCGGGGAGTCAAACAGATGAACGCGCAGCCAGAATTCGTGCGGTGATTGTCATGGAGTAGTGATGGGGATTGGGATTAACTCATCGCTACAAATGGACCGGCGAAGTTTTATCGGACTCCTTGGTTTAGGATTGGCTGGCGGGCAGCTTGATGCTCTGGCGGCGGAGGCCAAGGCGGTCTCGCGGAAGCGTTATGTGCTGAAGCCGGATCAGGCGTGGCGGTTGACGGCACCGAACAAAGAGCAGTTCGATGCCTCGGGTTTGTTGCTGATGCCGAACGGGGATTTACTGACGGTGAATGACAAGCGGACGGGGCTCTATAAAGTGAAGCTTCCGACGGAGGGGATGGAGGCGAGGCTGGAGTCGATCCCCGGCTGGTTCACGGAGAAACAATTGGCTCCGTACAAGGCGGCGAAGAGCGGGCATTGGGACTTGGAAGGCATCGCGCGGGATGAAGCGGGGCGGATATACGTGTGCGAGGAGGGGAATCGCTGGGTACTGCGACTCGATCCGAAGTCGGAAAAGGTGGAGCGGCTGGATATCGACTGGGCGCCGGTGAAGAAGTATTTCAGTGATGATGGCAATGCTTCGTGGGAGGGGATCGCGGTGGGGGAGGGGCGGCTCTATCTGGCGAATGAACGGAGTCGTGGCAGGATCATCGTGGTGGATCTGAAGTCGCTGGAGGTCGTGAGTGATTTTTCGGTGGGGGCGGCGCAGTTGCTCGCGAGGGATATGCAGTATACGGACCTGAGCTGGCACGGCGGGCACCTGTATGTGCTGATGCGGGAGGCGCGGGCGGTCTTGCAGGTGGACCCGAAAACGGAACAGGTGGTGGCGGAATTCGACATCTGGGCGCTGGAGAATTCGCCGGAGCACGCGTATCACCGGCTCTACCCGACGGGTATCATGGAAGGTCTGGCGGTGGATGCCGAAAATATCTGGGTGGTGACGGATAACAACGGGTTCGGGCGGCTGAAGGATTCTACGGATCGGCGGCCAACGCTCTTCCGCTGTAAACGGCCGAAGCCGGTAGCACCGGCGGGCCAATAAGCCGGTCGCACCGGCAGGCCAATTGAGGACATCGAAGAGTATTGGTAGTGCATAGGTTCAGGGCGATAGTTCAAACTCCGAGGGGGAGGGAGGGGGGGACGCAATTTCACGAATTTGCGCGAATTATTTTTAGGGAAAATTTGGGGTTCAGGGGTGGAGTTTGGTTTAAGCGGCTGATTTTCAAATAGTTAGGAGGGTTAGAATATTTTCAGGAAAAGGGGACCTAGGACAGCGGATGTCCTAGGTCCCCCTTCATAGTGGACGCAGAACATTAAACAAAAGGTTCATTATGAAACTGACAGAACAGAGCG
>JAJNBN010000390.1 GCA_021156225.1 Verrucomicrobiota bacterium
ACTGCTCAAAACCGCAATATTCGCTAAGCTATTTTAATCTTCGCGAATGGCATTGCAGGTGCTTAATGGTCTCGGCAACCAACGCCGAGAAACAGGACAATGTTGTGAGTAATAAGGGCACTTTACAGTTAACGGGTGAACGGGGCATTAAACGCTTAATCGCCAAACTACTCCTCCTGAGCTTGGGGTTCCTCCCCTTGGTTTCAGCGAAAGCAATCGATCAAAACGGGAATCAGCTCAACGACATCTGGGAGATCATCCATGGAGCGCAAGCCCTCACCGCAATCGGTGATGCGGACGGCGACGGCGTCAGCAACCTCGATGAAAGCCGCGCTGGCACCAATCCTTTCGATGCCAACTCCTATCCCTGGCTCCAAGTGCAGACTGTTTCCGGGCAGAACCTGCGTTTGAACTGGGAGGGGCTGAAAGGCAAGCGCTACGAATTGCTCGCCACTGATGATCTCGCTCAAGGTTCTTGGTCTGGCATCAGCACCAATCTGAACCAGATCGATGGTCTCTCCACCCTGCTCCTGGGGGCGACGAACGCGAATGCGCGATTCTTTCGTGTCTCGATAGCGGACGTAGATACCGACGGTGATAGCATCCTCGATTGGGAAGAGGCGCGACTGGGTTTCAATCCTCGGAGCTCACACACGGACCGCTCCAACTCCACCGACCAGCAGCGCATCACCGCTGGTTTGGCATCGAACAATACCGTCACCATATCCACGCTGGACCCGAATCTTTATGAGCGCTGGCCGGATGGGGGCTTGGTCGCCATTCGTCGTTCCGGCGGTTTGAGACAGATCACGGTGAATTTTAACCTGGGCGGTTCCGCCACTTTGAATGAGGACTACACGGTGAACGCCACGACGAGCATCGTCATCCCCATGGGCGTGCGCGAGGTATGGCTGGAGCTGCAACCGATCGCCGATGCGGTGGACAATGAATTGACCGAAAGCATCACCGTGACGCTGGCGGCCGGCACTGGCTACACCCTGGGCACCCAGACCGTCGCCTCGCTAAATCTCCATAACGAAACGCCCACCAGCCTGCCGAATCCCAAGGATGCTGCGCGCTTTCTCATCCAGGCATCGTTCGGTCCCAACGCCGATACCGACAATGACGGTATCCCTGAGAATGTGGAAGAAGTCATGCAACTGGGTATCGAAGGCTGGATCGATGACCAATTCACCCGCCCCGTCGGCCGCTTGCAGCCGTTCACGGAATTCATCGTCTCGGTGACTAATTTCTACACCGATCGCAAGCAGGCCGCGTGGTGGAATCGCGTGATGGGCGTGAACAAGCTGCGCCCGGATGATACGCAGACCGTGCTGCCTGATTTCTTGCGCCAGCGCGTCGGCTTCGCGCTCAGTGAAATCTTCGTCATCTCGGACCGCACGGAGATGGTCGGGGGCGACCCTCGTGGCATGGCGAATTACTACGACATGTTGCTCACCAATTCGTTCGGCAATTTCAGCAATCTTCTCTTCGAGGTCAGCATGCATCCCTGCATGGGCATCTATCTCAGCCACATGCTCAATCGCAAACCGGACCCGACCAACAATATTTATCCTGATGAAAATTACGCCCGGGAAGTGATGCAGCTTTTCTCCATCGGCCTCTGGGAACTTAACGAGGATGGCTCGCGCAAGCTGAATCCCCAAGGCCAGCCGATCCCCACCTATGATAATACTCACATCACCGAATTCGCCCGGGTATTCACCGGGTTGAGCTTCGGCGGACCGAACTTTTTCACACTCTTTCCGCAGGACTTCACGCAGCCCATGAAATTATGGGACCGCTATCATGATTGTGAGCCGAAAACTTTGTTGAACGGCTTCACCCTGCCTGCACGCACGCCGACCAGCAGCCCCGATACGGGAGCGGCGGCCCGGGCAGACATCAGTGCTGCCATCGGCAACCTTTACAACCACCCCAATGTGGGACCGTTCATAGGCCGGCAGTTAATTCAACGCCTCGTCACTTCCAATCCCAGCAGAGAATATATCGCCCGCGTAACGGCGGCATTTAACAACAACGGTCAGGGCGTGCGCGGCGACATGAAAGCCGTGATCAAAGCCGTGCTGCTCGATGTCGAGGCGCGCGATCCGCAGATGATGAGCGTGCCCACCTATGGCAAGCTGCGTGAGCCTCTCCTGCGGGTGGTAAATTTCGCCACGGCCTTCAGTGCTGCGGCCTCGAATGGGTATTACGGCCTGAGCGCATTCAACATGGACCACGCGCAGGAAACCTTGAACGCGCCCAGCGTGTTCAATTTCTTCCAACCCAGTTACAGCCCGCCGGGTATCTTGAATGATGCGGGATTGGTGGCCCCGGAATTCCAGATCATCAATGCCAGCACGGCCATCTCGGCGCCGAACTATTTCGCCAATGCGCTACGCAATAACGACCTGCACCGCTGGGGCGCAGGTGGTGCTGAAAAAGCTGTGCGGCTGAACCTGACACCGGAGCTTTCCCTGATACTGCCGGAGGAATATCACTCGCAGAACCAACCCAATGTGACGCCATTCGATACGGACCCCCTGCTCCAGCGTCTCGACATGGTGCTGACCGGCGGCACGCTCTCACCGGAGCAATTCCACATCATCCGGGAAGCCGTGAACCAAATCCCGACCAATTCCTGGATGTGGCATAAGGAGCGGGTGTGGCTAGCAATCTACCTCGTGCTCACGTCACCGGATTTCTGCGTGCAACGTTGATCTCAAATTTTTACGACCATGAAGAAAGATTCTTCCATTGTCTCCCGTCGCCGCTTCCTCGGCCAGGCCAGTTGCGCCGCCATCAGCGGTGTCTCGGTGCTGAACACCTTGTTGAATCTGCGGCTCGCCGGGGATTTGGCCGCCGCTGAACCTCCCGCGAACAACGAGTATCGCGCGCTCGTTTGCCTTTTCCTGAACGGCGGCAATGATTCCTACAACATGCTCGTGCCCCGTGGTGATGCTGAGCACGCCGAGTATGCCACCATCCGGCAGGACCTTGCACTGGCGAAGAATTCACTGCTGCCCATCAACCCGCAAAACGTTACCGGCAAACAGTTCGGCGTGCATCCCGGCATGCCGGAGCTGGCGAACTTGTTTGAAGCTGGCAAAGCGGCATTCGTCGCCAATGTCGGCACGCTCGTCGAGCCGGTGACGAAGGCGCAATACAACGCGGGCTCGGTTTCCCTGCCGATCGGACTTTTCTCACATTCCGATCAAACGGAACAGTGGCAGACCTCCCTGCCACAATCCCGCGCCGGTGTCGGCTGGGGCGGACGCATGGCGGATCTCTTGCACAGCCTCAATGGCAATCAGCAGGTGTCCATGAACATCTCGCTGAACGGCAGCAATGTGTGGCAGGCAGGCCGCAACGTCACCGAATACGCGATCACTTCCGCAGGTGCCGTGGGATTGACCAACTATCGTCCTGCGTGGCAGGCGAACGACAACCTGATACAAGCCCGTAGCGCGGGTGTGGACCGGCAATTGAACGCGCAATACCAGAACCTGCTCGCTCAGGCGTTTGCCACTTCGAAGCGCAATTCCGTGGAAGCTTACACTTCTTTCGCTGCGGCAACGAATCTGAGTTTGCCTGCCGAGGCCACGTTCCCGGCGGACAATCCTTTAAGCGCCTCTTTTCAGATGATTGCGAAGACGATCGCCGGACGCACGGCCTTGGGCGTCACGCGTCAGACGTTCTTCATCTCGCTCGGCGGCTGGGATCATCACGACGAAGTGGTAGCCAATCAGGAGCGCATGCTGCCGTACGTCAGCGGCGCTGTTGGGGCTTTCTATAATGCGCTCACGCTGCTCGGCATCCAGGATCAGGTTACTCTCTTCACCGCTTCCGATTTCGGCCGCACGCTGACTTCAAATGGTCGTGGCTCGGATCACGCGTGGGCGGGCAATCATTTCGTGGTCGGTGGCGGAGTGAATGGCCGCCGCATCTACGGGCAGTATCCCGACCTATATCAAGGCAGTTCCTTGGACGTGGGTCGGGGCCGTTTGATCCCTACCACCAGTGTGGACGCTTATTTTGCAGAACTGGCGTTGTGGTTGGGCGTAAGCAAATCGAGCCTGCCACTGGTGCTGCCAAATATCGCGAATTTTTATTCGCCAAGCAGTAGTGCGCCGCCGCTGGGCTTTTTGCTAAGTTAAGCAGATTGCTTTGGTTCAACCGCAGTGTTAATCACGAAGTATGGCTGAACTGGAGCATATCCGTGCGTATCTACGGGTGGATGAAAATCTGGCGACTAGCGGCATGCCGCTCCCTGAGCAATTCACGGACATCGCACAAGCTGGATTCAAGACAGTCATCAATCTCGCCCTCCCCACCTCGGACAACGCTCTGGCCAACGAAGGCGAATTGGTCACGCGTGCAGGCATGA
>JAJNBN010000391.1 GCA_021156225.1 Verrucomicrobiota bacterium
TCAGCTCGGGAAGTTGCTGGAGTGCTAGAAATTGACGCTTGGCCTGCTTGTCGGATTGGGCGGGGCTGCCCATCCATTTTTCACCGGCGGGTATGTCATGCATCACGCCGGATTGCGCGGTGATGGTCACGCGGTCGCCGATCTTCAAATGGCCCGCGAGGCCGACCTGACCGGCGACGGTCACGTAGTTACCCAGCTTGTTGCTGCCGGCGATGCCCGTTTGCGAGATGATAATGCAGTGCTCGCCGATGATGACGTTGTGGCCGATCTGCACGAGGTTGTCGATCTTCGTGCCTTTGCCGATGACCGTGGGGGCAAGGGCTCCGCGATCAATGGTCACATTCGCGCCTAGTTCGACATCATCACCGAGAATTACAATACCGACTTGCGGTACCTTGCGATGCTGGCCTTGATCGAAGACGTAACCGAAGCCATCCGAACCCACGACGGTGCCGGCATGGATGCGCACGCGCGCGCCGATCTGGCAGCCTTGATAAATCGTGACGTTCGGGAAGATGCGGACATCGGCGCCGAGCGTGGCATTTTCACCGATGGAGACTAGGCGTTCCAAAACACAACCAGCGCCAATCTTCGCGCCGGCACCGACAAAGCAATTTGGTCCTACGAAGGCAGTTGGATCCACTGACGCTGTCGCATCGACCACGGCGCTGGGATGGACACCAGGGGCAAAGCTGGGCTCGGGAAAGAACAGGGGGAGCACGCGCGCAAAGGCTACGCGGGCATTGGGAACCTTGATGAGCGTCTTGGTGACCGTTTGAAAATCATCACCCGATACCAGAATGGCGGAGGCCGCGCTCTGTTCCGCGGCGGCGAAGTATTCTGCGTTTTCGGCAAAGGTCAGGTCGCCGGGCTTGGCGTGGGCGGCCGGGGCAAAGCCCGTGAGCGGAGTGGAGCCGTCGCCTACAATCTGCCCTTGCAGTTTCTCGGCGATTTCAGCAGCGGTGAAGGGCATAGGGGGAGAATGAACTAAATACCGCGCTCGCTCAAAATCTTATTCGCTTCACCCAGCACGATGATCTTGGGCTTCCAAGTCTTGGCCTCGCTATCGTCCACGATGGCGTAGCTCATGATGGTCAGGCGGTCGCCGACCTTGCCCAAGTGGGCCACGCCACCGTTCAAGATGATGGCCCCTGAGCCACGTTGGCCGGGGATGGCGTAGGTCTCGAAGCGGTTGCCGTTTGCCATGTTACCGCACAGGATGCGTTCATACGGCAGGATGCCGGATTTCTCCATGAAATCCTCGGCGATGGTCAGACTGCCCTCGTAATTGACGTTGGCACCCGTGACTTCCGCCCGATGTATCTTCGACTTGAGCAGGTGAATCTGCATATTGCTACTAACCAAGTTTTTAAGTCGTCCGTTGACTTGAAAAACGCGCGTCACTATAAAGGCCGCCATCTCGTATTCAACAACGGACTGAAACCATTTTACATCATCAGGTTACACCATGAGCAGAAAAATTCGATACGGTATGGTGGGCGGGGGTCGCGGAGCCTTCATCGGAGCGGTGCATCGCATCGCGGCGAACATCGACGGCCAGATCGAACTGGTTTGCGGCGCATTCTCCTCTGACCCAGAGCGTTCCAAGGCGAGCGGGGCTGACTTTTACCTCCCGGCGAACCGTTGCTACGGCACCTTTGAGGAGATGATCAAGGCCGAGGCGAAGCTGCCGGAGGGCGACCGTATGGACTTCGTTTCCATCGTCACGCCGAACCATATGCACTTCCCGCCAGCCAAGATGGCGCTGGAAAACGGCTTTCACGTCCTGAGCGACAAACCGGCTACTTTGAACCTCGCTGAGGCCAAGAAACTGGGCGAGATCGTGAAGAAGAGCGGCCAGCTTTACGGCCTGACGCATAACTACACCGGATACCCTCTGGTGAAGGAAGCCAAGGCGATGATCGCGGCGGGCAAGCTGGGTAAGATCCGCAAGGTGGTGGTGGAGTATCCGCAAGGCTGGTTGGCCACGCGCATCGAGGCGAGCGGCCAGAAGCAGGCGGCCTGGCGCACGGACCCGAAGCGCTCGGGCGCGGCGGGATGCATCGGTGACATCGGCACGCACGCCGAGAACCTGGCGGAATATATCACGGGCCTGGAGATCGAGGAATTGGCGGCAGACATCACGGCTTTCGTGAAAGGTCGCGCGCTGGATGATGATGGTAACGTGTTGCTGCGCTTTAAGGGTGGTGCGAAGGGTGTGTTGCATAGCTCGCAGATTTCTGTGGGTGAGGAGAACAACCTGAATATCCGTGTGTATGGCGAACTGGGTGGTATCGAGTGGCACCAGAAGGAACCGAACACGATGCTGGTGAAGTGGCTGAACGAACCGATGCAGGTGTATCGCACGAGCATGGGTTACCTGAGCGATGCCGCCAAGGCGGCTGGTCGCACACCGCCTGCGCATCCCGAGGGTTACCTCGAAGCCTTCGCGAACATCTATAAGAACTTCGCCAGCCACATCCGCGCGGTGCAAGCGGGCACGAAGCTGGCGAAGGATGCCGTGGCGCTGGATTACCCGAAAATCAGCGATGGTATCCGTGGCATGGCTTTCATCGAAGCCGTGGTGAAGTCCTCCAAGGGCAACGCCAAGTGGACGAAGCTGAAGGTGTAGCCGGTTGAGCATTTCAATCAAAAGGGCGCGGATAAACTCCGCGCCTTTTTGTTTTCTTGGATCGGCCAGGCTGGTATCACATCACGCATGTCCAAGTTTGCTTGCCTCCTTTTGGTGTTCCTTTCGGCGTTGCGCGTTTCGGCCGCCGAGCCGTTGATGCGCGATCTCATCGGCCTGAACACGCATACCATCCAGTTCAAGACGAATCTTTATCAGCCGGTGACTAAGTATCTGCGGAACTATCATCCAATTGACTGGGACTTCGGCAAAGACACGAGTCGGCCACAGACTTTTCCGCTGGCGGCGAACAAGGTGAGCTGGGACCGCGATGTCTATGGGCCGTGGCGCAAGGCGGGTTATCACGCACATGCTTCGTTGATGTTCGATAATCTCAAAACGAATGACTGGAAGGATATGGAGCGGGATGCGGAAGTTTATGGGCGTGAGCTGGCAAAGGCTTTGGGGCCATCATCGACAAAACTGATTGAAGCGGCGGAAGTGGGGAATGAACCGGGTTTGTATGATGACGTGACGTATCGCAAGTTGTTTGAGGCGATGGCGAAAGGTTTGCGCGCCGGTGATCCGAAGCTGCGCATCGCTACGTGCAATGTAGAGGCGGGCAAGAGCGGGCGTTATCACAAGAGCATCGAGTGTGTGCGTGGGCTGGAATCGTTCTATGACATCATCAATGTGCATTCTTATGCGGAACTGAAACCGTGGCCGACTTGGGAGCGCAGCTATCCGGAGGATGAGCGTTTGAAGTATCTGAAAACCATCCAAGAAGTCATCGACTGGCGGAACAAGAATGCGCCGGGCAAAGAGATCTGGCTGACGGAGTTCGGCTATGATTCTTCGACGAAGAAGCCGGAGCCGACCGGAGACTTCGCCAAATGGATGGGCGTGACGGACACGCAGCAGGCGCAATGGATTGTGCGTTCGTTTCTCATCTTCGCCTCCATGGATATCGATCGGGCCTACCTGTATTGGTTCAACGATGAGGACAAACCTTCCGTGCACGCCTCCGCTGGACTTACGCGTCATTACCAGCCCAAGCCATCGTTTCACGCGGTGGCATGGCTGATGAAATCACTGGGGGATTATCGTTATGTGAAGACGCACCAACAGAACGCCTCAGCGTGGGCGATGGAGTTCGTGCATGAGACGGATGCGAAGCGTAAGGTGCTGGCGGTCTGGAAACCCACGGGAGAAAAGGGAACGTATCGGCTAAAGATCACACCGGATCGAATGGAGCGTATGCCTCTGACGGCAAATGCGCCGGAGGTGAAGTCACACTCCGGCAAAGAAATCTCAGTCGATGAATCGCCCGTGTTTGTCTGGTTCAAGGAACCCTAAAACACGAAGCTTTAACCCTGAGCGGGAGGTGCAGATTGTGCGACGGGGGCTGCAGCAGGAGCCGTTTTCTTGCCGCCGAGGATTTTGAACATGACCACGCCGCAGTCAGGGCAGGTGCCCTTGATGGCCTTTCGACCATTCTTCATGACTTCTTCCACGGCATTGGAGATCTCTCTCTTAGCCTTGCATTTTACGCAGTAGCCCTCAGCCATAAGTCTCTCAGCGTTGCGGTTCTGAAACCCGTTTTTCCTAGTGGGAACAGTTTAGGGAGGGGCTTGCGGGGGCGTCAACCTGTAAAAAGCACGAAAACCGGTGCGGAGAAGGAGTGGTGAGGAGCATTAGAGGACGTTTTTCTGACGGTAACCATCAGGGGCAACGTATTGGAAATCAAAAGGATAGCTGTG
>JAJNBN010000392.1 GCA_021156225.1 Verrucomicrobiota bacterium
TCCCATCATGGGTGATTTCATCCCCCAGCATCACTATCATGCATCAAACCCTGAAGCCGTTCAGCGAACCCATTGGGCAAAGCATGGGGGCTATGATCTTATCGCCCGTCCCCCAACCCGCTTAAATGCAGCTCTTGCGAACCAGAACTCGTTGCCTGGGTTCCCGTGATAAAGGTATCATTCCCTGAAACCACGTTTGTAACCGGCAAGCTCCAATCAACTACCCAAGTCTAACTGACTTTCTCTCGATGTTCGGAGTTCGACGTTTCCTTTCCCCTCATTGGCCTGCCGGTGCAACCGGCCGCTGCTTCTTCCGGATCAACTCCGCTTCCATCCGGATATTCTGCAGCGACAACTGCGTCGCCTGAAACAGCTTGAAACTGCCGAATACCAAACCACCCAAGCCGACAAACCCCAGCACCAGACCGATCCCCGCCAGAAAACTGAACCAGAACTTGGCCAAGAAATGCGCCAGACTCGCCCCTAACAACGTCACCAACGTCGCCGCCGCAAACGCCCCCAAGGCCAGATAAATTGCGTGCAATGACTGCAACAGCATCACCGCCTGCCGCTCCACCCGGTCCACCTGCTCCAGCAAACGTTCCGACTCCTCCTTGCTCAACCCGCCCTTCTCCGATTCCGCGAACAATTCCTGCATCCGGTCGCGCGTGCGCAACATCCGGTTAATCGTGCTCATCACCAGCAGGCTCGTCGCATTCGTGAGCAACGCCGGTGCCGCAATGAAGGTCACCACCGCAAAAGGACTGTCCGTTAATGTTCCCGTATCCACGAACCCAACTTACTCAACTTTCCCCAAACGCAACAGCCTTTACCTTCATCCCCGCCACCGGCGTCACCTCGGATCCACTACCCGACCCATGAAGAGACACGCACCGCTCGCCTTATGCTGGATGGCGAACAGGAATGGCCGGTCCACCCGCACCTCGATCGGCCCGGGCGGCAACTCTACAAGCCCTCCCAATGTCATCATGGCCACCGTGGCCGCCGCTGCTTCCGTGCCTTTCTCATTCACTTTTATATAAGCCCGGTGAAGCAGATTCGATAACTTCAAATAATCATTACCCACACGCGGCGCGATTCCCTCAAAATTCGCCGACCCAGCCGGTTCATCAAATGCCTGCTTGAGGCCGAAATCCTTCATCACCTCGTTCAGTTCATACACGGGTGTATCCAGCTCAAACTTCGGCAGAAACAGATGAACAGCACCGGGCGGAAGACCGCGACAGGACATCAGCAAGTCCCGCGTCACCCTCTTCTCCATCTCCGCCAAACCATCGCGAGCATCTGGCAACAGGATCAAAAACTGCACTTCATTGCCGATATAGGGAAGCGCGACGACGCGAAAGCCGCTCTCTTTCCGATGACCGAAGCTCGCCAATTGGTACATGGTCGGCACGTTCTCCGGTGACTGTCCGCGCACAAAAAACGTCTCCGGCTTGGTACGATCTTTGGCAAAGCGGTCCTCCCATTCCGCCTTGAGATAGATGGCATTCACCATCACCAGCCGGGTCAACTCGCTCAAGACCTCAGGCGCGATCACATTCAAAATCCTCCCCTCCGTCCGCTCGCTCACCCAGTCATTGATGATGTTCGCCGCACCCGCCGGGTCCCGGCCAAAATCCATCGCTTGCAAAGTCGTCCCATACTTTTCCCGTAAGAGCGAAAGAAACGGCTGGCGAAATCCAAAACCTTCCTGACCGTACAACCGGTTGGCCGTCCTCAGGATAAATCCCCCCTCTGAATCCCGTTTACCGCTCAGCTCACTGTTTGCCTGGGTTTCCTCTGCGAGCGTCTCCAGCGTGGTTTGTAATGCCGCAAACGAATCATGCAACTCCCACTTGTCCTCCGGGTAATGCAAGACTCGCTGCATTTCCGCCCAGGTCTCGTCCTCCGCTCCTGCATAAGCCATCGCCAGCACACTTTGGATGGAATAAGGCGAGAGCAGGGCATTCTCCCCCGGCGTCGTCGCCAAGGTCAGCAGTTGCACCCCCAATGCATTCACCGCCTGCGCCGCGGCTGCGGTTGCCGTGTTATCTTGTGTCAGCCCCATAGCTCCTCCTCGATCTCCGCCGCCGCCCCTATTCGTGTTAATTCATATCCATTCGTGGTTAACTCTCTTTTCCCACCGCATGCGCCTGCAGATCCTCCCGGTCCACAAATTCCAGCGCTGTCATCTGCGTTGCCGCCAGCACTACCGGAGGGGCAAAGCCCGCCACCAGTGCTTCTTTCCATCGCTCCACGCATAGGCACCAGCGGTCACCCGGTTTCAAGCCGGGAAAACCATACTCCGGCCGCGGCGTGCTCAGGTCATTCCCGCGCAGGTAGGAGAACTTCAGAAACTCCTCGGTCATCTGGGCGCACACCACATGCAGACCTTGATCCTGCCCTCCTGTACGGCAATACCCATCCCGATAGAAGCCCGTCTTCGGACTGTTGCAGCAACACTCCAATTCCCCACCCAAAACGTTCGTTGGCATGACTGCAACCTAGCAGGTCACCACGCAGATTACGAATCTTTCCGCTGGCTCAAACAGCTTTTAATCCCGGGGTGCAATCCGGCGCAAACCGGTTATGCGTGAGCCAGTATTGCTTCAACGCCGTACACATGTCGGCGAGGTTGTTCGCATCGGAAGGCTTCACCAGAAAACCGTTCACGCCCAGCTCGTAGGCGCGGATGATGTCATTGTCATGGATGGAGGAACTCAGCACGATCACGACCAGGCGTTTCCATTCCGGCTGCTTTCTGATCCACGCCAGCACGTCCAGGCCGATCACATGGGGAAGTTGCAGGTCCAGCAGCACTAGGCACGGCAGTGGAAATTGTCGCCGGTCACTGAACTGACCGTTGCCCGCCAGATAGTCGATGGCCATCTGGCCATCGGAGGCGACATTGACCGGGTTGTTGATCTGGGCGCGTTTGAAGGCGTATTTCAGCAGAAACACATCCTCCTCCCGGTCTTCCACATGCAGAATATTGATACCGCTCATTTTTTCTCTCCCTTCTTAAGTTGCAACCAGAACCGGCTGCCGTGGTCAGGCTCCGATTCGACACCGATTTTGCCCCCCATCCGCTCCACCGCCTTGCGCACAATGGTCAGCCCGATGCCTGTGCCGGGATAATCCGTCTGTGCGTGTAATCGCTCGAACAGCCCAAAGATCCTTTGCTGGGATTCCTGCGGGATGCCGATTCCGTTGTCTTCAAACCAAAGCTTCACGTGCCCGTTATGCACTTCGCTGCGCACACAGACTTCTGGATGCCGGTCCCGGGGGACAAATTTTACGGCGTTATCCAGCAAGTTCGTGATGCACTGGCTCAAGTAGGCTTCATGGCCGCGCACGGTCGGCAGCGGGCCTTGAATGTCGACCTCCGCCTTGGGCATCTGCAGGTCCGGCCGTTCATCCACGATCTGCTTGATCAGCTTCTCCACGTCCAATGTCTTCAGCTCGATTTTTTCCCGCGACACCCGGCTGTAGGTGAGCACATCCTGGATGAGCCGGTCCAGTCGCGCGGCGGCGCTGATGATCTTCTCCAGCAGATTTTTCTCCGTGGCCCCGAGTTTGTCACCGGCTTCGACCAGCACGATCTGGGAAAAACTCTGCACCGTGCGCAAGGGCGCCCGCATGTCATGCGAGAGGCTGTATGAAACGCCCTCCAGCTCCGCGATGGTCGCCTGCAAATGCGCGGTGCGTTCGGCCACCGTTTCCTCCAGCTTGCGGGCATATTCCTCCAGCTCCGCATGGGCCATGGTGAGTTCTGCCTCCATCGTTTTCTCGCGCGAGATGTCGTGCGCGATCGTCGAGGCGCCGATGACATTGCCCTCGGCGTCCTTGATCGGTGAACTGCTCGACAGCACATCGATCTCCCGGCCGTCCTTGGTCCGGCGGACAGTCTCCAGCTTCTCCAACCGCTCCCCGCGTCCCAACGCCTTCAGAAGCTGATCCTCTTCCGCTTGACGATCCTCCGGAATCAGCACCCTCACTGATTTTCCCGTGATCTCCTCGGCGGTGTAGCCGAAGATTCGTTCAGCCGCTTTGTTCCAGTTGGTGACGATCCCGTGCAGGTCTTTCGCGATGATGGCATCTTCCGAGTTTTCCACGATGGAAGCCAGGCGGGCGGACGTGCGTTCCGCATTGCGTTTCTCCGTGATGTCACGAAATACGATTACGGTCCCCGCCATCCGGCCGGAAACATCCCGGATCGGAGCCACGCTGTCATCTACGGGCATTTCCCGGCCATCTTTGGTCAACAGCAAGGTATGACCGCTCAGTATCACCGTTCGCTTCAGGTGCAGTGCTTCCAAAGCGGGATTGCCCAACGGCTTCCGCGTATGCTCGTTCACGATCTTGAAGACTTCCAACTTACGATAACGGCATCGCCGATGCTCCGGAGCGTGGTGGAGAGGAGATCCTTTTCCTGATGGATCTTCTCGATCGAACCCGCGATCAGGACGGATATGAAGAGAAACATGAGCAGGCCCGCCAAAACATTCCCCGAGCCGATGGATAGTTCATGGATGGGCACGAAGAACGACCAGCGCGCCAGGACTATCGCCAAAAAAATCGCGATCAACGCCGGACGCAGGCCGCCAAAGCCCGCTGCCACGACGATAGCGAGAAAGAACGTGATGAAAGGCAGCTCGGTGGGGCCGATGAGCGGCGTCAAGGCATGCCGCAATGCCCAAGCGACCGCGACGCTCAGGCCGGCTACGCCAAACCGTAACAAACGTGACCGCACTGGCCTGCCCATCGCGTGGTAAGGATCGCGCGAATTCACCTTCTCCATACTATTCCTGTAAACCACCGGGCACTTTTATCCGTCCGAGAGGCACAGACACAAAAAATTCCCAGTATGACAGCATACACCGCTTTTGCTCTTCTGAAAAATGGGGAGAACACCCCGAACTCAAAACCCGGAGCCAAAATCTTGGACATGTCCCGCCTAGAGCGTTTTAAAAAATCATGTTGCCGTGTGGAGCGAGGATTTTTGGGTTCTGGCGAGGCTTTGGCGAAGGAGCAGGTTCCAAAGACCCTGTGACTGAGCCGAAACGAAGCCAGAACCCAAAAAGACCGCTCTCTCTCCCCGTTAACCCACACGGCTACATCATTTTTTAAACCGCTCTAAACTCTGACTTACCGCTCGTTTACCTCTCCTAAAAGAACCGTCAACCGCTCCTTTGGAGTTTTCCCCTTGGAGCTTCTTTTGAGCTTTGAGTTTGGGATTTGGAGCTTTTTCGCCCCCTTTTCCCCGGCGAAATCGTATTTGACTCCCGCCCCGGTTTACCCTCCTATCTTGCCCTCTATTTATGAGCGATCCGGCACAAGTATTGCGCGATTTTAAGCCCTCGAAAGAATTCTTCGTCGGCATTGATTCTGAC
>JAJNBN010000393.1 GCA_021156225.1 Verrucomicrobiota bacterium
CTCATGCGCCATCACCGGCCGCGTCAGCGCCACCGACAGCCGCCCCTTCGCGACCATTTCCCACACGCGCTCCGGCGTCCGTTCTTCCAGATGAATCGAGACAAGCGGATAGCGCTTACGATACTCCGCCAACAGGCGTCCCAAGAACGGTTGCGTGGGTGGCCCGATATAACCTAGCCGCAACTCACCTTCCTCGCCCGCCGCGGTGCGCCTCACCCGACGCAAAGCATCCTCCCAACGCTCCAGCAGCAAACCCGCTTCCCGGAGCAAGACCACTCCCGCCGGCGTAAGCCGCACATAGTGCCGCGTGCGCTCAAACAAAGTGGCACCCAGCTCCACCTCGATCTCTTTCACCGCCCGGCTCAGCGCAGGCTGGGCCACGCGCAAACGCCTGGCGGCCCGGGAGTAGTTCAACTCCTCGGCCACCGCCTGGAAGTATCTCAGATGACGCAGTTCCATAGCTTTAGCCGTAATAACTAACCGGCATAACGATGATAGCGAGCTTTTATTTCCGTTACCACGAGTCAGCAAACTATATTGAGATGACATGAGCAATCTGCAACTGGCCATCCAGTTCTTTCTACAGATCGCCGTCATCTTGATGGCTTGCCAAGTCGTCGGTGCCCTCGCCAAACGCATGGGGCAACCCCAGGTCGTCGCCGAGATGATCACGGGCGTGCTCCTTGGACCTTCGCTGCTTGGCCTGTTCCTGCCGGAAGTCTCCGCCAAACTTTTCCCGGCCGACTCCATGAAAGTCTTGTTTCCCATCTCCCAGCTTGGTCTGGCAGTTTACATGTTCGTGGTAGGCATGGAGTTCCGCATGGACATCGTGCAGAAGAAATTCAGCAGCGCGGTGGCTGTGTCGCTCGCCGGCATGATTACCCCGTTTCTGCTGGGGGCAGGCCTGGGCTACTATTTCTTCCACCACACGGAACTCTTTCCCGACAAGACCTCTCAGATGGAAGCGATGATTTTCATGGGCGCAGCCATGTGCATCACCGCCTTTCCCATGCTGGCCCGCATCATCCATTTCAAAAAATTGTCGGGCACCACCATGGGCACGGTGGCCTTGGGTGCCGGTGCCATTGATGACGCCGCCGCCTGGTGTCTTCTGGCCGTGGTTCTTGCCAGCTTCGATGGTGACTTCAGTCATGCGGTCAAAAACATCGCTGGCGGTATTTTCTATGTTAGTCTGGGCCTGCTGGTCATCCGCCCGTTGCTCGCCCGCTGGGCCAAAGGCATCGAAGCACGCGGTCATTTGTCCGATACCGAGTTCGTCCGCTGTCTTATCCTGCTGGCCTTGGGCGCGTGGTTCACGGACGCCATCGGGCTGCACGCCGTTTTCGGGGCCTTCATCATGGGAGCCGTCATGCCTCGTGGTCTCGTGGTGAAAGCCCTGACCGAGCGGATCGAACCGCTCACGGTGGCACTCCTGCTCCCGCTGTTCTTTACCTACTCCGGACTGAACACCCAGATCGCCCTGTTGGATTCCGCCTACCTCTGGGCCATGACCGGGTTGGTCATGATCGCCGCCGTCGGCGGCAAGGGCATCGCCTGCTGGCTTGCCGCCCGGGCTACGGGGATATCCAATCGCGAAGCCTTGGGGATCGGCACGCTGATGAATGCCCGTGGCTTGATGGAGCTCATCATCATCAACATCGGCCTGCAACGCGGCATCATCTCCCCCGCTCTCTTTGCCACCTTGGTCATCATGGCCGTCATCACTACCCTGATGGCTTCGCCTCTCTTTGAGTATCTCGTCGGCAAGCATGGCATCAAACCGGAACCAGATGATGCTGCTGAACCAGTCACAGTCGCCAATACAGCCTCCAAAAATCAGGCTGCTAACTAATCCTCCCTCAACTCCATGACAAATAGCTCCGAACAATTCGACGCCATCATCATCGGGGGAGGCCCCGCTGGCTCCAGTTCCGCAGCCATCCTGGCTGAATACGGCCACAAAGTGCTCATCCTCGAACGCGAGAAATTCCCCCGTTATCACATCGGCGAGTCGCTCATCCCTTTCACCTTCCAGCCTTTGGAGCGCCTCGGCCTCATCCCCATGATGAAGGCCTCGCATTTCGTGAAAAAATACAGCGTCACGTTCGTGCAACCGGAAGGCAAACGCTCCCTGCCCTTTTATTTTCACACCCGTTACGACAAGGAAACCATCGCCCAGACCTGGCAGGTGCTCCGTTCGGAGTTTGACGAACTGTTGCTCAACAACGCGCGCGCCAAAGGTGCCGTGGTGCGGGAAGAAACTTCGGTCAAACAATTGCTCATGGAGGGCGAACGCGTCATCGGTGTGGAAGCCACCGGGAAAGACGGCAAGACGTATCAGGTGCATGCTCCGATCACGCTGGATTGCACCGGTAAGGAAGCCTTCACCTCAAACCGCCGCGGCTGGCGCATGAGTGATCCTTACCTCAACAAGATCGCGGTCTGGACATATTACAAAGGCTCCCAGCGCGGTGAAGGAATGGATGAAGGCGCCACCACCGTCGCTTATGTGCCGGACAAGGGGTGGTTCTGGCACATACCACAGCACAACGACATGGTCAGCGTGGGCATCGTCGCCGAGGGCAAGTATCTGACCCGCGATGGAGTGCGCGATCCCAAAGGCATCTTCGATCGGGAGATCGAGCAGAACCAGTGGATCAAAAACCATCTGGCTGTCGGCCAGCAAGTGGGGGATTACTTCGTCACCAGCGAATATTCTCGGCACTCCAAGTATTGCGCCGCTCCCGGCCTCCTGCTCGTTGGCGATGCCTTCGCCTTCCTCGATCCCGTATTCAGCAGCGGCGTCATGCTCGCGCTCAAGAGCGGTGTGATGGCCGGTGAAACCGTTCATCATTGCATCTTGGCCAATGATTTCTCTCCGGCACGGTTCAAAGAATACGGCTCCACGATGCGTATCGGCGTGGAGAACATGCGCAAGCTGGTTTACGCTTTCTACGATCCCGAGTTCAGCTTCCGCGAGGTCATCAAGAAATATCCCGAGGCCGGGGGCCAGATCACCGATTGCCTATCCGGTGATGTGAACAAGGACTTCACCGAACTGTGGGATCACATCCGTGAATTCATTCCGCTGCCCGACGATCTGCCTTACGGCGAACCGTTGGCGGCATAACCGACCTCTTATTTTTCCACATTCCTCCCTCTTTCGCGAGCGGAGGGATTTTTATGCCGTCGATTTGGCGCTCGGTTGCGGCTTGCCTCCCCTCCTGTGCGTGCTAGCTTTTCTCTATGAACAAATCCGTAATCGTTCTGTTGCTGGGAGCGAGCGTCATCTTGGGCTGTGATAAGCCTGCGTCAGAAACCGCACCCGCAACCAAACCTGCCGAAAAGGTTGGAGAGAACCCCCTGAATGCCCCGACGGATTATCTTGGCACTGTCGCCAAAGGGAAAAAGAGCGCTGAAGCTACGGTGGACACCGCTTCTCTAAGCTCCGCCATCTCCATGTTTCAGGTGGAAAAAGGCCGCAATCCTAAGGATTTGGACGAACTGGTGTCCAGCGGCACCATCAAGGCGCTGCCCAAGCCGCCCTACAATATGAAGTTTACCTACGATGCCGCCACGGGCGCGGTGAAGGTCGTTCCTCAATAAGCCTCTGAACTGACGGGTAACTAACGGATTTTTTATTCCATTTTTCACTCGCCAAATGTTTCGCCGGAAGGCAAACACTTGGCCTTTGTTCCCATGAACGAACAGATTGTCATTCTTGATTTTGGGTCGCAATACACACAAGTCATCGCGCGCCGTATCCGCGAGTGCAATGTGTACTCCGTCATCCTCCCCTATAACACGCCCGCGGCTGAGATCGCGAAGCTGAAGCCCTCGGGCCTCATCTTGTCCGGCGGACCGTCCAGCGTGTACGCGAAAAAAGCTCCCTTGCCGGATAACGGCGTGTTCGATCTCGGCGTGCCCGTGCTCGGTATCTGCTTCGGCGTTCAACTGTTCGGCCATTTCCTCGGCGGCAAAGTCGAACGCGGCGAGAAACGCGAATACGGCAAGGGTACTCTGACCATCAAGGACAAGACCTGCCCGCTCTTCAAGAAGCTGCCCGCGACGACGCAAGTCTGGAACTCCCACGGTGACAAGCTCACCAAGCTGCCGACTGGCTTTAAGCCCGTTGCCGCCACCGAGAACTCCGACTACGCGGCGATCGAGAACCGCGCCCGTCATTTCTACGGTCTGCAATTTCACCCGGAAGTCGTCCACACGCCTCGCGGCAAAGAGATCATCGCCAATTTCGTCCACGGCATCTGCAAGTGCGGCAAGAACTGGACGATGCGCAGCTACGTCGATCAGGCCGTGGAACAGATTCGCGCGCAAGTCGGCAAGGAACACGTCATCCTCGGCTTGTCCGGTGGTGT
>JAJNBN010000013.1 GCA_021156225.1 Verrucomicrobiota bacterium
CAGTTTGGGCGGTTTGCTCTGAATGACCCATCTGCTCGCCAAGTCGCATCAAAACTCAGCAACAATCCAAGAACACACTTATGAATATTCTGTCAATTTCTGAAGAGCCGTTGCATTGCCTCCCTCAATCCATTCCCTTTTCTACAAAACCGTCTGCGGTAACTTCAGCGCAACCCCGCATCCTCTATGTTGAGGACGACGACTCGTTGAGAGAGATGGGGTATCAGTTGCTCAGCCGACACGGATATGACGTGGACACGGCCTCCGACGGAAATGAAGCCCTCACTGCCTTGCATCGCAATTCTTACCAGCTTCTTGTCACCGACCAGAAAATGCCCCGCCTAACCGGAGCGGAGTTGGTCATGCAGATATATCGAGAAGGGCTACGCCTGCCTGTGGTGATCACTTCCGATGTTTGGGGCCAACAGCCGGACGTGAAGGCTCGGCCATACATTGCAGCAGCCCTCCCCAAACCATTCACCGCATCGGAGCTGCTGGGAACGGTCAAACAGGTTCTGGACCGGGTAACGGCTGACCAGCCGGCAGAGTTGGCGTTACGCTCAATGATACGACGCGAACCAGTTTCTGTTCCTTTATACCGTTATCAAGGGATCAACGAATAACCTCAAAATCCAACTTATATGGCTAAAATGATTCCAATCTACAGCACGTCGTCCCAGACGGAGATTGAGTGGAGGGCTCGGGAACTTTTTGAAGCTGAGGGACGTCCCGAAAACCGCGATTTGGAACTTTGGTTGCGGGCGGAGGCTGACTATCTCGGCAGCATTTCTCAAAAGCCAGGCGTGCAAAACCGCGGCTTCCTGCGCCTTGGGGTAGTGACCCCAACAAAACTGGCGCAATTGATTTGGATTGAGTGAAAGCGGACTGACCGCTGTTTGCCTCAAACCAGAGCAGGTCACCTGGCGGGTTGGCCTGTGTCTGTTAACTTATCCGCCACAAAGGACAAGACTATGAATGCACTAATGCGTTGGGATCCCTTCAAAGAAATGGAGAACTTGCAAAGCCGTCTCACAAGGGCTTTTGGCCTGCCTCCAGGCCGGAGCACAAATGGCGACAAGGAACTGATGGCAGTCGCGGAGTGGGCGCCTGCTGTGGACATCTCGGAGGATGACAAGGAGTGGCTCGTGAAAGCTGATCTGCCGGAGGTGAAAAAGGAAGAGGTCAAGGTCACCGTGCAAGACGGGGTCTTGATCATCACCGGCGAACGCAAGTTCGAGAAGGAGGAGAAAGGCAAAAAGTTTCACCGCGTCGAGTGTTGCTATGGGAATTTTCTCCGCAGCTTCACCCTGCCGGATGGAGCCGATGGAGCGAAGGTCACGGCTGAGTTCAAGGATGGGGTGCTCAAGGTGCATCTTCCCAAGGGCGAGAAAGTCGCTCCCATGTCCATCGAAGTAAAAGTCGGGTAAACAATTTATTGGTCGAAGCGTCTGGTGAGAAGGCGTTGCAGGGGAGGAACCTGGGCTAAGCTGATCAGCCAGCGCTTCGACCGATCTCCTCAATAATTATGACAGCTCAAAAGAAGTCTCATAAGCTCGGAGCCAACCGCAAAGAGATTGCCCGGAAGACTCGCAAGCACGACAACAACTTCGCTCAGTCCCGTGATATCTGGGAAGACCGGGGCGAGCGGCAGATAAAAATGACCGGGAAACGGCCTTAGATGGGATGCCCCAAGAGCAGATTAGTTCTTGGGGAGCAGCTAAAAAGGGATGGGGAACAATACCGTTCTCCATCCCTGTTGTCGTTCCAGAGTTTGTTTATGATTTCTTTTTGGCGGGCTTCGCACTAGGGGTCTTCAGAGCAGTCTTGACGAATTCCCGTTCGTTTTCACGGACTACCAACACTGGGCACGGAGCATGCTGGACCACCCGTTCCGCTACGCTTCCCATGAAAATGTGACCCAGGCCGCTGCGCCCGTGGGTTGCGGTGATAATCAGGTCTGCTCCGATGGCCTTCGCTTCGTTGATGATCTCTTGGGCTGGAGTTCCTCTGCGAAGTCCTATCCGGCAGCCCGGTTTGATGGTTTTCTGCAGGGCTTCCAAATGTTTTTTGGCGGATTTCTCCACATCTCCGATGAGGCTGATCATATCCACGCCCAACTCCCCGGTAACGAAATACGGCTCAACAACGTGGACCAGGAATAATTCGCCACTAAACTCCTCAACGAAGGCGATCGCATACTGCAGTGCTTTCCGGGAACAGTCCGAAAAATCGACCGGCACAAGTATTCGTTGTAATCGAAAATTCGGATGGGGTTCGAGGTTTTGCTCAGGGGACGTCGACGGAAGCTGCGACTCAGAAGCACCTAGTTCCATGATAACGCCTCCGGTTTTGCTGGCTGGTTTGATTTTCATAAAGATCCTCTTTCTGATCGTGCGGGCTTAAAAGCCGCATTTTTGGTTTGTTGTTTTACAATGATACAATAGCCCCAAGATGTCTTCATAGCTCCCCATCACTTGTTGCGAAGTGGTCACGTTTTGCTGGTGTTTGCCTCAGGAAGCAAGCCTTGACGATTTCATCCGAAATCGACCGTCCCCTTTAGAATCAATGCACGGAGCGAAGGTGATGGTGTCGCCGGAAAAATCACCACTCATTGGATTCAAAAATATTTCTGTTCCGTGCGCAGAAAAACCGGAAGCCAAGAGGACCCGAGATGGTGATCGAGGCTTGCAAGGAACGGCTAATGGTCAGCAACGGCGGTGTAGTTACGACCAAGGCCAAGGCCGACTGTAAGTTCAACAACACCTCACCAAAAAGGATTTTTATGGAAACGCTGAAAACAAGCATAACACAGCATCCCTTCTTTGACGGGATGAAGCCGGAGCACCTCGCCATGTTGGCTGGCGGAGCAAAAGAAATCAGTTTAGCGCCTGGAGACGTGCTGTTCCGACAGGGCGAGCCCGCGAGCCACTTTTATCTTATAGAGAGCGGCAGTGTGGTCATCGAATCCAAGAGAGCAGACGGCCGTGCCGTGCCTGTGCAGACTCTGGGCGAGGGAGAAGTGCTGGGGTGGTCATGGTTATTCGCGCCTTTTAGCTGGCATTTTCAGGCGCACGCAGTTGAGCCATCGCGGATTATCGTCTTGAGCGGCGCCCATCTGATGGTCACGGCCGAACGCAATCACGACTTTGGCTATGAGCTGATGAAACGGGTCACGAAGATCGTCGTAAAACGTTTGCAAGCGACGAGATCCTTGCTGCTTGACCGGCCGGTGGAAGGTGGAAAGGGAGGATAACTCTATGGATACAATCACGGCCAACCCTTCTGATGCGACTCGCGGTGTCATCGTGCCCCAGCATCGTGATCGAGCTCGTGCAGGCGAGATGATGTTTGGTGGCGAATCGCGCTTCATCAAGTGGTTTTACGACATCACTATCAACGACGTCCCGCTGGTGGGCGGCAAGAACGCCTCGCTCGGTGAGATGTATCGAGAATTGACACCCCAAGGAATAAATGTTCCGAACGGATTCGCCATCAAGGCGGAAGCTTACCGGTACCTTTTGCGGGCAGGAGACATGGAGTCACGCATTCGCAACATACTGGCGGGCCTTGATACGCGGGATGTGGAGGACTTGCGGAAACGTGGCAGTCAGATCCGCGGCTTGATACTTGGGAGTTCGCTTCCGCTTGATCTCGAACAGGAGATTATCACGGCCTACGAAATGTTGTCTGATGGCCAATCACCACCGGCTGATGTGGCTGTCCGTTCGAGCGCAACGGCCGAGGATCTGCCCGATGCGAGCTTTGCCGGGCAACAGGAGACTTATCTAAATGTGCAAGGACGCCTGGGGCTCACCAGTGCCTGCCTCCGTTGCTTCGCTTCGCTCTTTACTGATCGCGCCATCAGTTATCGTGTGGACAGGGGATTCGATCATTTCAAAGTCGCGTTGAGTATTGGCGTCCAAAAGATGGTGCGTTCCGATCTTGCCAGCAGCGGTGTCATGTTCACGCTTGATACGGAGACTGGTTTTCGTGACGTGGTGCTTATCAACGCTGCCTATGGGTTGGGCGAGAACGTCGTGCAAGGATCGGTGAATCCAGATGAATATTATGTTTTCAAGCCCACTCTGAAAACAGGGCATCGTCCTATTTTGCAGAAGCTCGTCGGCACGAAGGAGTTCAAGCTCGTCTACGACATCGGCGGGGGCAAGATGGTAAAAAACGTTCCAGTGCCCTCTGGCGACCGTGCCAAATTTGCCATCAATGATGATGAGATCCTTTTGCTCGCCCGATGGGCTTGTTTGATTGAAGACCACTATACCAAGCGACATGGCCAATCTACCCCGATGGATATTGAGTGGGCAAAGGATGGGCATACGGGCGAAATGTTCATCGTCCAGGCCCGGCCTGAGACGGTGCAGTCGCGCAAAGCGGCAGAAGTCATTGAGACCTACAAACTGAAACAGCGCGGCTCCGTGCTGACCACCGGTCGTGGTGTGGGCGAGAAGATTGCCAGCGGTCCAGTGCGAGTCATCAAAAGCGCCCAGTTCATCGAGCAGTTCAAGGAAGGCGAAATTCTGGTCACGGACAAAACCGATCCGGACTGGGAGCCGATCATGAAGAAAGCTGCAGCCATCGTGACCAATCGGGGCGGTCGGACTTGCCATGCGGCCATCGTCAGTCGCGAACTGGGTGTGCCTGCTGTGGTTGGCACCGTGGACGGTACTGAAAAACTCAAGGACGGCCAAGTCGTGACCGTAAGCTGCGCTGAAGGGGACATCGGATTCGTATACGACGGGCGGCTCCAATTTGATGTAGAACGCACCAGCCTGAGTAGGGATCTGATCCGTCCGCATACCAAGATCATGATGAATGTGGGCAATCCCGAAGAAGCGTTTGCGCTTTCGTTCATTCCCAACGACGGGGTTGGTCATCATCACCACCTACATCAAGGTTCATCCGCTTGCCCTATTGGATTACGAGCATCTCACCGATCCAGAAGTAAAATTGGAGATCGACCTTCTAACAGCTGGTTACCCGGACAAACCGCAGTTCTTTGTCGACAAGCTGGCCCAAGGAGTAGCGATGATCGCGGCAGCGTTTTACCCGAAGGATGTCATTCTTCGTCTCAGTGACTTCAAGACAAACGAGTATGCTAACCTTATTGGCGGCAAAGCGTATGAACCGGCAGAAGAGAACCCGATGATTGGATTCCGAGGGGCGAGCCGCTACTACAATCCACGCTACCAAGCGGGTTTTGCCCTTGAGTGTCGGGCCATGAAAAAGGTTCGAGAGGAAATGGGGCTGACCAATCTCAAGTTGATGATCCCATTCTGTCGGACCGTTGAGGAAGGCCTCCGAGTCCAGGTCGAGATGGAAAAGCACGGTCTTAAACGAGGCGTTAACGGATTGGAGATCTACGTGATGTGTGAGATTCCTAGCAATGTCATACTCGCGGAAGAGTTCGCCGCGATCTTCGACGGCTTTAGTATCGGATCGAACGATCTCACCCAGCTCATTCTGGGTGTGGATCGCGATAGCGAGATCGTTGCCCCTATTTTTGACGAACGGAATGCGGCCGTGAAGCGGATGATTGCTCACGTTATCACCGTCTGCCGTTCCAAAAAATGCAAGATAGGCATCTGCGGTCAGGCGCCGAGCGATTACCCGGAGTTTGCGCAATTTTTGGTTGAGCAATGCATCGATAGTATTTCACTCAATCCAGACACCGTGCTCAAGACGACCGCCGCGATCGCGGAGACGGAAAAAGCTCTAAGACGGGAGTCATAAGATCGTGATTCCCGCCTCTGAGCCTGCGAGATAACGAAGAACCTAGTATTTCATCAAAGCATGTGTATCAGGAAGTTGCTTTCGGGCCGGGCTCCCAATCGCTGTTATTTAACCTGAGTTCAATGCACTAGCGGAAGAATGCCTAAGAACGGGGCGTCTCAGATTCAACCCAGCGGACGGCATAGTGGACGAGACCTGCGGCGTCCTTGATCTGCAGTTTTTCTTTGATGTGCGCCCGATGAACATCCACCGTCTTGGAACTGAGGTTAAGTGATTGAGCCACTTCCTTGGTATTTTTGCCGGAACCAAGCAGTCGAAATACCTCAAACTCACGGTCGGACAGTTTTTCGATGGGTGAAGTGGAGCCTCGGGGGCGGTGACCGGTGACGGCATCCAGCAGCCGCGCCGACATTTGAGGACTTACATATACTTGGCCGCCCAGTATAAGCCGGATGACTTCCAAGACTTTGGCCGAGCCGGCATCTTTCATGAGATAGCCGCGCGCGCCTGCCCGTAGCACCCGTTCCGCGTAGAGCATTTCATCATGCATGGAGAGCACAAACACGGGCAGATCCGTCTGCATGGCGTGAACATCTTTGATGAACTCGACGCCGCTACGGCCCGGCATGGTCATGTCAGTCACGAGCAAATCCGGGTTTGCTTTTTCCAGACGGGAGATCGCTTCGGCGGGACTGCTGGCCTCGCAACATACTTCGAGATCGGCCTGACGCGTGATAATGGCCGCCAATCCTTCGCGCGTCATCGGGTGATCGTCCACGAGCATGATCCGCTTTTTGCGCGGCGTTGGAGGCGCTTCTGCAGATTTTGCCGCTGCTGACAGCGGCTTACCCGGTTTGGTTGCAGATCGCTTGGTGCTCATGATTTTTAAGAGGAAGGGCGCAAGTGATGCACACACCCTGGCCAGTGCTTGATTTGATATCCAACGATGCCCCGATGACCCGGGCACGGTGTTCCATGACTTCCAGCCCCATGCCGGTCTTGTTCTTTTGCGACTTTGGCAAACCGCAACCATCGTCTTTGATTTGCAGACGTAATTCATCTCCACGCACCGACAAGTTCATCTGGATATTTTTGGGCCGCGCATGCTTAAGGGAATTGTTCAGGGCTTCCTGGGCAATGCGGTAAAGATGGCCTTCAATCTGAGGATCGTTCAACGTCACCGATGAGCCGCAGACGAAACGGCAGTTGAGTTTCTTGGGGATGCAAACATTGTGGGCTAACTGCCTCAGCGCGCCGACCAGCCCTTCCGTCCGGATATTCATGGGAGCGAGACCGCGGGCCAGCGCCCGGGTCGCGGTCACACAGTTCCGCAGTTCCACGCTTATCTTGTGGGCCTGTCTCTGCAGGTTATCTCGGTTGGCCGCCAGATCGAGGGTGGCCAAATCTTCCAGCAAAAGAAAATTCTTCATCTCCAGGCCGGTCAGTTGCTGGCCGAGACCATCGTGCAGATCCTGACCGATGCGCTGCTGTTCCTGGTCGCTGATCTCGATCATTCCTGCCTCCAAACGGCGGCGTTCCGTGATGTCACGAACGGCAATGACCACGCCGACGATTTTTTCCTGTGCGTCTCGCCAAGGTGCAATGTGGGCAGTGGTCCAATAGCGTTTGCCGGTGTCGGCATGATCGAAAGGGATGTCTGCAGCTTCTCTGGCTTCCCCCGCCAGGGCCAGATCGAGTATTTGTTTTAGCTGAGGTCTTCGGGAAAAGGGGAAAACATCCAAGGCGATTTTGCTGAGGACTCCTTCGGAATGAAGGCCGGTGATTTGCTCCATGAAAGGATTCCACACGATGATCTGGCCCATTTGATCGCAAACAACGATTCCTGCTTGAGCGCCAGCGATGATCTGTTTGCCAAATTCATCCGCTTCACGGAGTGCTTCCTCGGCTTGCTTACGACGGGTGATGTCCATGTGTGAGACTACTACCCCACCTTCTTCGTTGCTCAATGGCGTTACCGTCATCAAAAACCAGCGCTCCTTGCCGGGAGAATGACAAGGGTATTCGATCGAATAATCCATCCGGTCACGATTCATCACGTCTTGGATGCCCGACAAAATCTCTTGTGCATCCAATTCTTTATCGACGACGGCGCGACGACACGCGTCGAGATAGTTGCAGCCAATAGTTGTTCCTAGAAGGGAGAAACAATCGTTCTCCATGGCAAACCGCCGCCAAGGTTCGTTCACTGCAATGATAGTCCCAATCTGGTCAAGTACGGCGATGTTGGCCGCCAGCGAATTCAGCACATCTTGGATTAAAGAGCGGCTTTTCTTCGCTTCAAGTTCTGCTTCCGCGAGTCGTTTGTCATTGGCAATGCTCGCCAACGCACGCTTCACAACTGTCGGGACGAATTCCAGGAAGTTGATGTCTTTTACGAGGTAGTCGAGGGCGCCTCGTTTCATCATTTCGACGGCGACACGTTCATCACCTTGACCGGTGACGATGACAAAAGGAACGACTCGCCCGGCTTTGGCTAGCTTGTCAATCAGCTCAGGGCCGGCAATGTCAGCCAGCTTCAGATCCAGTAACAGCAGATCGGCGGTGTTCTTCTGCAACCAGGCAAACGCCTCCGCTCCGGAAGCGGCCGTTTCCACCTGCCACTTTTCAGAGCGTAACAGCTCCTGAATGAGGATGAGCAGGCCTTGATCATCATCGATGACCAGAATGGTGGCTGGCATTGACGTTTGGGGCATACCTGGGGATCAAGGACGTCCATTTACCGGTGGCACCAGCAGCAACATGATAAACAAGCCCAAGCGGCGGATTGCCTCGGAGAATTTGTCGTAGTCCACTGGCTTCTGGATATACACGCTGCAGCCCAACTCATGGCACCGGAGGACCTCCCGGGGATCATCCGTTGTGGTGAGCATGATGATGGGCAATTTACGCAAGTCAGGATTTGCTTTGAGCTGTTGCAACACCTCTACGCCGTTGACCTTTGGCATGCGGATATCCAGCAAGAGTACATAAGGCTGATCTTCTTGGCGGTGGGGACCATTGCCGCGGCGAAAAAGAAAGTCTAAAATCGCCTGACCATCCTTGAAATGTTGGATTGTATTGCCCAATCCCGCATCCCGAAGAGTTTGCTGAACGAGAATTGCGTGGCCTTCGTCATCTTCAGCGATGAGTACGTTCGGTACCGTTTGCATACCGACATCTAGCTCTATTTCGACCATGCTGGCAAGGAGACAAAGAAAGTTGAACCATTGCCGATACTACTCTCTACCCAGATTTTTCCATGTTGGCGGTCAAGACTGCGTTGGGCGATGGTTAGTCCCAGCCCTTCTCCGGAACTGGCTTCGGGATCAAGCCGGTGAAAGATCTCAAATACCGCCGCTTGATGCTGTGGATCAATGCCGATGCCGTTATCAGCAACGACGTAGATGGCACGTCCATTCTCAATGCGGCCGCTGATGGTTATCCTCAAAGGACGTTTCGGATCGCGATACTTGATGGCATTATCAATCAGGTTGGAGAATACCGTTCCGGTCTGAATCTGATCGCCGATGCAACCGGGAAGCGGATCGAGCTTCAAGACGGCCCCCGCCTGTTCAGTTTGGTAACGGAGCGCCTGCACAACTTCGGCCAGCAGGACGTCCATATCCAACGGTTGCAGGTTAAATGTCAATCGTCCCAGCCTGGAGTAGCGTAAAAGTCCAGAAAGCAGGGAGTCCATCTTTACCACACCGGCTTGGATAAATCGCAAGGCCTGAGGGATGGAACTCGCAAAGGCCTGGCGGACCTCATCGGCCGCGATTTGTCCGTTAGTGGCTGCGTTCAATGAGGTCTGCATCTGGTCACAAACCTTGCCCAGTTGCCGGCTAAAGCCCTGAATGTTCACCAATGGCGAACGCAAGTCATGTGAGGCGACGTAAACAATGGCTTCCAATTCCTTGTTCTTTTCCGCCAGCGCCTGGGCGAGGTTCTTCAGTTCCTCCTCATCAGCTTTGCGCTGGGTGATATCCGTACGAATGGCGACATACTGGACGGGTTTTCCGGCTGAGTTGAGGAATGGAAAGATGGTCGTATCCACCCAATAGAAGGAACCATCCTTGGCGCGATTCTTGATTTCACCACGCCACACCTGGCCATGAGCGATAGTGGTCCAAAGCTCCCGGATGAAGTCTTTGGAGTGATATCCCGAATTAATGATCTTATGGTCCTGACCAAGCAGTTCCTCCCGTGAATACTTGGAGATGGAGCAGAACTTGTCGTTAACGTGCGTGATTTTTCCGGAGGCGTCGGTGATGGCTACGATGGAGTGTTCATCCAACGCGGCCTTAACGTCCTTAAGCTCCTTCAGGGCAACGAGCAATTGGTCTTCTTTGGTCGGCGCAGCAGCTGCGTTCATCGTGTTCAGTTTAGCAGGCCCCATGAGGATGGCGAAATCTTTAATAATTACCGTAAAGGCTAGGCGCAAACGGCGATTTGCACTTGGCGCAGGCTCCGGGGCGATTTGGGCAGAACGATTTTCAAGTGTGTGCGATAATCGGAAGGCGATTCGCCGACGACATGTTTGAAGACCCGGTTGAAATGGGTCAATGATTGAAACCCTACTTCGTAAGCGATTTCGCTGACGCGAAGATTTGGGTTCAGCAGCAGGCCTTTGGCCTTCTCGACGCGGGTCCGGGAGACGAATTCAGTGAACGTGGTTCCGGTGTAGCGGTGGAATTGTTTGCAGAAGTAGAACACGCTCGTATGGACTGCGGCAGCTACCTGCGCCAAGGAAAGATCTTCCGCAATCTGATCGAGGATGAATTGCTTGGCCTTGGTGATCATGGGCGGTTCAGCATGAGCTTGTTGCACCGCAATTTGGTTGCTCTTGATGGAAAGATGATCGGCAAAGACATTCAGCAACACCTCCGCAGCTTCCAACTTTTTGGAAGAAACAACCGGGGTGGCCAGAAAGGCATCGCGAGTCCGGGTGTCATCGATGTCGAGTCCGAGTTCCTTTGCTTTGTCGACGGCACGCTGGAAGGATGCTGGCGTGGGTTTTTGCCGCATCACTTGCCCGGTCTGCAGCAGTCCGATGGTCTGATTGCCCAGTTTGACTGGAACGGCGGTTTCGCAAAGGCCGTAGGTGCATGTCACGGTGGCAGGTTCAGTCATCGCTTTTTTGCCCAGTTCTTCCTGCATCAGCAAACAGGCTGCGCAGGAACGGCTTTTTTCGGCCATGATCGCACAAAAGGAATTTTCGTGGCGTTTACCGTGCAAGGGGAGTTGCCAGGTGTTCAGGGGCCGTAAGGCGATGGGCAACCCGGTCACTTCGGTGTAGGCCCGTTCGTAGTCTCGAAGCATCTCGGAGCTGTTGAGCGTCTCGAGCAGTTCATCATGCGCATTCATTGGTTTTCTTTTCCTAAATCTTGCTGGCCACCCGTTGTGGATGACGCGACCAATTTAGGTGAGTGACGGATGTTCAATAAGTAGGCTTGGTATCCTGAACTCTATGAAGAATTATCTGATAGTGAGTAGGGAAATTACCTATCCGCAGAGAAGACCATGACTGAGCTTGGCGGTGGTAGAATTAGGTCCATCGCTTTCACAGATCTTTTTCAGAGGATCCTCACCACCGACAATGCGGCTGCGATTTTCGAGAATGCTGCAAAAGCCCGATCCCACCGGCTTCGCACGGAACGCACAGTGTCGCTTACCTGAAATTCGCCGCACAGCACGGGGTTGTCTTTTGATGCCAAAATGATGACGGATATCCTCCGCGCGCCGAGTGCGTTTCGCACTAAACGGATCAAAAATTAAGCGTTCAAGTTGTTTAACTTTTCTCCATTTCTCCTCGCTCCCATCTAATTTCCGGGCAGCACCGCCGTTTTCAAATCGGCTTGCCCATTGCCCGCCGGATGATTTCGGCAAGCTGGCTGGGCGTATAGGGTTTGGAGAGGAAATGAATGCCATCTTCGAGCAGGCTTTCTTCGCCTAGCGTTTCTGGGCTGTATCCGGTGGAGAGAACGATGGGTAGATGCGGCTTGTCCTGCCGGAGGATTTGGGCCAGTTCATGGCCGGTCATACCCTCTGGCATCACCATGTCCGTCAGCAAAAGCTGGATCCGGTCCCTCTCCTTCTTCCAGACCTCCACCGCCGCGACGCCGGTCTCAGCTTCCAGCACCGTGTAGCCCAGCCGTTCCATCAAACGCCGGCACAGGTTTCGTACCGCCACTTCGTCTTCCACCAGCAAGATGCACTCGGTGCCACCTGACATTTTCGACGCAACCTTGGCTTCTTCCTTCGCCGCCGCTGGCACAGAACTGGCCGGCAGGTAAATCGTGAACGCAGTGCCGTGACCAGGCGAGGATTGCACATCCACCCAGCCCCCATGTTGCTTCACAATGCCGTAAACCGTGGCCAGTCCCAAACCCGTACCTTTGCCCGGCTCCTTGGTGGTGAAGAACGGCTCGAAGATGCGCGACACTAGTTCCGGCGGGATTCCCGTGCCCGTATCTTGCGCCGTGAGGCAAACGTATTGTCCGTCATGCCCTTCCGTTAAATTCGTGGAAGTCAGGCTGCTGCGTACGACCTTATGCGTGCGCAGGGTGAGGGTGCCGCCCTTGGGCATCGCATCCCGCGCATTCACCGCCAGATTCATGATCACCTGTTCCAGCATGGATTGGTCCGCCTTCACGGAGGGCAGTCGTGAACTGTACTCACAGTGCAGGGTGACTGGTTCGCCCAGCACCCGTTGGAGCATTCGCGTGATGTCGCTGACCACTTCATTCAGGTCCACCTCGCGCACCTGCATCGGTTGCTTGCGGCTGAAGGCCAGTAATTGTCGCGTGAGGCTGGCGGCCCGTTCGGAGGCACGTGCGATCTCTCGCAGGGCATCGTGATGTTTTAGATTGAAGTCGGCATCACCCAGTAGCAGGGCCGCATGGCCGTGGATCACGGTGAGCAAATTGTTAAAGTCATGCGCCACGCCACCGGCGAGCTGGCCGATAGACTCCATCTTCTGCGCCTGGCGGAGCTGTTCCTCCAGATGACGGCGCTCCGTCACATCCCGGGCGATGCAGAGAATGCCGGTGATTTGGCCCTCATCGAGCAACGCCGTGCTGGTAACTTCCAAGGTGACAAAGCCATGGCCGAGATTGCTGCGCAGTTGCAATTCCACCGGGGGAGGATTCTTGCCCTCCAAGGTCGCCTGCAACCACTCTTTCGCTGGTTGTAAGTTGTCGGGGTGGATGAATTCGACGAACGTTTTTCCCAGGCATTGCTCGCGCGTCCAGCCGGACATCGTCTCGCAAGCGTTATTGACGGAGCTTACCTGCCCGCCGGCGGTGAGGGTAAAGATACCGTCGCGCGCATTTTCCACCAGCCGGCGGTACAACTCTTCGGAAAGTCGCAGGGCCAGTTCGGCTTCGCGTCGCGCTTTCCGTTCGGAGCTTTCCAGCATGGCTCGCTGGATCGCGGGCACCAACCGGTCCAGCCGTTCCTTCATCACATAATCGGTCGCCCCCTGTTTCAGGGTTTCAATGGCGAGTTCTTCCCCCAATGAACCGGTGACGAAGATGAAAGGCAGATCTGGCGAGTGAGCCCGTGCGGCCTGCAACGCGGCAGGTCCGGAGAATCGAGGCAGGGCATAGTCGGCCAAAACGAGATCTGGTACCAGTTCCTTGAGCTTCTGTGCGAAGGTTTCCGGAGTCTCCACCCTGACGATCTCAGCGGCGAGGTGCCCCCGCTCCAAGGCGCGCACGATGAGTTCCGAATCAAGCGGATTATCCTCTACATTTAGTATCTTCAGTCTGGCTCCCATAAACTTCCAGGTAGCCGGGTTGCAACGGCGTCTCCCTCCCATGCAACTATAAATACGTGGCTGCAATCCCTTTTTTGTGCGCGTATGAAAGAAAGCAAAATGCTCCCATTTCAGACGGCACCGCGTCCTTCGACGTTTTAAATCGCTGTCCCAACCGCGGTGGAAAGAGATTACACCTATTTTGAAGAGAAGAAAAGCAAAGATGCTAAACCGAATTTGTTTTTTACCCCGAACTGCGCGGCAGCGAAGATTCTGCGGCTCGGCGGCACGCGTCAGCGACGAGACTAAGTTCTTCGAGAAAAGCTTCCCGCCGTTCCGCAGGTAACGCTTCCAGGACATCAACTTGCAAAGTTATCGCGATATCCCGCAGCTCCTCGTACTTCCGTTTGCCTGCGGGTTTGAGCTTGATGCGATAGGCACGTTTATCGGTTTCGTGACGTTTGCGCTCCACCCAGCCAGATTTTTCCATCCGCTCCAGCAATGAAGCGATCGTGTTGGGGTCGCTGCTCATCGCTTCCGTGAGCTGGCACTGGGTCATGCCCTTGGCATCTCCCTCCAGCAAGCTCCGCATTGCGGTGAATTGGTCGGGCGTCGCGCCCGTGTGGGCGATGCGGCGCCGAAAAGCCTGATTCAGCCCATACCAGGCGCGACGGAGCAGGGGCGGCAGGCGGCGGCGCACGGGTGCATCTACTGGCGGCGTTTCCAGATTCGGTTTGTACGGGGCAGATTTCATTTCAATTCAACGGTCAGGGAAAATAATACGTGTAGGTACTATTTTTTGTTGCATGACCTGCTGAGATGTAGAATAGTGCGTCAACTCTTGGAAGAAAATTGCTGTTACAGGCATAAAAAATTTCCTCCATCACGACGACGTCCAAAACTTAACTGGCCACCGCCCATGAAACGTCACGTTGCCTTCCTGACCGGCACTTTTGCTGTCGCCCTCTCCCTTTTGCAGCCGCTGTCCTCTGCCTCCGCCGCCGTCGATGGCTGGCTGAGCTGGCGCGGCCCCAATCAAAACGGCACCTCTGACGAAAAAGGATTGCCGGATGCCGTGGACCCGAAGAAGCCGCTGTGGACCGCTGATTTCCGCGGCCAATCCACCCCGGTGGTCGCGAACGGCAAGCTCTACATCATGGGCTACATCGATCGGGGCCCGGATCTGCAGGAAGGTATCACCTGCTTCGATGCCGAGACCGGCAAGCAGCTCTGGCAGCATCTCTTCAATGATTTCATCAGCGACATCATCTATCTCCGTTACGCCACTTCGGCACCCACGGTTGATCCGGAAACGGGCAACGTGTTCATCCAAGGCACGCAAGGCATCTTCGCCAGCTTCACGCCGGATGGTAAATTGCTCTGGAAACATTCCCTGATGGAGAAGTATGGCCGTATGACCTTCCCGAATGGTCGTACGCCCTCGCCGTTGATTGATGGTGACTATGTCATCACCCGCTACATCACCAGCAACTGGGGCGCGCAAGGTGCCGCCGGTGATCGTTTCTACGCCTTTGACAAGAAAACTGGCGAACTCGCCTGGGCATCCAGTCCCGGTGACCGTCCGCGTGACAACTCCTTCTCTTATCCATTCCTCGCGTGGTATAAAGGCTATCGCGTGTTCTATACCGCACTGGGTGATGGTAGCGTAGCTTGCGTCAATGCCCGCACAGGTGAACCCATCTGGCGCGTGAACCTGTTCAAGGCCGGTATCAATGCCACGGTGTGTGTGCATAATAATGACAAGGTCATCGCGGTCTTCGGCACGCCTTATGAGCCCGGCCAAATGGTGGCTCTGAAAATTCCTGATGTGACGCCGCAACCCGGCGCTGCCGGTCCGGTGGTGATTGAGCGTTCTCAGGTCGAGTTATGGTCCAATCCGGGCCTGTCCAGCTCCGCCAGTTCGCCTATTCTGGTCGGTGATCGCGTTTATTTGGTGAAGGAAAAGGGCGAGCTGTCCTGCGTCGATGCGAATTCCGGCAAAGTCCTGTGGAATCTTCAGCTCGGCATCGAGCAACGCAATGCCTGCCCGCTTTACGCGGATGGCAAACTCTATGTGCCGATCTTGGACGATCCTGATGCCAAGGGCAGCGAGCAAAACGCCGATGCAGCCGGTGGTGCGGGAACCAAGGGTGGCTTCTATATCATCAAGCCTTCCGATACCGAGGGCAAAATCATCAACAAGGTGAGCCTGGATGGCCGTTGCTTCGGCACGCCCATCGCCTACAACGGCAAGATTTATGTGCAGACGGCCGAGAAGCTGTATTGCTTCGGCAAAGCCGGCAATAACGCCGGTCTCGCTAAGGCCAAGCCGCCGGAAGCCTGGCCCAAGGCCGGTCCTGCCGCTCAGTTGCAGATCATCCCTTCGGAAGTATTGCTCTATCCCGGTCAGACCGCCTCGTTTCGCATCCGTTCCTTGGATGCCAAAGGCTTGGTTGTTCAGGAAAATATCGATCCGAAGTCAGTGAAGTGGGATTCCTATATTCCGCCCACGGCTTTGGTAAAGGCCAAGATGGATGGGGCCTTCAATGCCGAGGGCAAGCTCGCCGCCCCGCAAGGTGCCAAGATGTCTGCTGGTGCGTTTGAAGCGACCATGGGCAACTTGAAGGGTTACATCCGCGGCCGCGTCCTCACCGGCTTCCCCATCAAGCAGGACTTTGAATCTTTCATGCTGAGCGAGACAACGACGAACACCGTTGAAGAGCCGACCAAGTTCGCCTATCCGCCGCTGCCATGGATCGGCGCCCGCTTCCGTTTTGAAGTGCGCGAGATCGACGGCACCAAAGCCCTCTGCAAGACGATCGATAACAAACTTTTCCAGCGCGGCACCATTTTCATGGGTGATCCCACCATGAAGAACTACACCATCCAGGCGGATATCATGAGCGATGGTAACAAGCGCAAGATGTCGGATGCCGGCCTGATTTGTCATCGCTATCAGATTCTGCTGAAGGGCAATGAGCAGAAGCTGGAGATCAATTCCAATCTGGAACGTTTCCGTTTCCCGGCTCCTGATGCCCCGCCGAATTTCCGCTGGTCCGCGAAGACTTGGTACACCTTGAAAGCCCGTGTGGATACCAAACCCGACGGCTCGGGCACCATCCGCGCCAAGGCGTGGAAGCGTGGCGAACCGGAACCAGAAGCCTGGACCTTGGAAGTCGAGCACAAGACGGCTCATCAAGAGGGTGCGCCCGGTCTGTTTGGCTTTTCCCCGCAGGAGATGCATGTTTATCTCGATAACGTCCTGGTTACCCCTAACAATTAATTACTGATTCGCTGATGAAAACCGTGACTTACCTTGCCGCCTCATTGGCCTTGCTGGCCGGGGTGTTGACCTCTTCCGCCCAAGACTGGCCGCAGTGGGGTGGAAATGCCCAACGCAACATGTATTCACCCGCCAAGGGCCTGCCGGACAAGTTCGAGCCCGGCAAATTCAAATCCGGCACCGAAGAGATCGACATGGCCACCACGAAAAACGTGAAGTGGGTGGCCAAGCTCGGTTCGCAGAGCTACGGCAATACGACCGTCGCGCAGGGCAAAGTATTTGTCGGCACCAACAACGACAGTCCGCGTGATAAACAGCACCAAGGTGACCGCTCCATCTTCATGTGCTTGGACGAGAAGTCCGGCGAGATGCTGTGGCAGTTGGTGGTGACCAAGCTGAAATCCGGCAAGGTCAATGACTGGGAAAGCCTCGGCATTCTTTCCTCGGCCAAGATCGAGGGCAAGTATGTCTATCTCGTCACCAGCCGGTGCGAAGTCATCTGCCTGGACATCAATGGCATGGCTGATGGGAATGATGGTCCGTTCAAGGACGAAGCCAAATATGTCACCAAGGACACGGGCGCAGCACCGGCCAAGATCGGAGACAAAGACGCCGATATCGTGTGGGTCTATGACATGATGGATGAATTGGGCGTGTTTCCGCACAACGCGGCGAACAGCTCCCCGCTCATCATCGGTGATCTCGTCTATGTCTGCACCTCGAACGGACAGGACTGGACGCATGTGAATGTGCCTTCTCCGCTTTCTCCGAGCTTCGTGGCTTTGAACAAGAAGACGGGTGAACTCGCGGGTGAGGATGATGCGGGCGTGGGTTCGCGTCTGTTCCACGGCCAGTGGACCTCCTTGTCCACGGGCAAGGTGAATGGCAAGGACTTGGTCTTCGCCGGTGGCGGTGATGGCTGGCTCTATGCCTTGGATGCCAAGCCGGTGAAGAAGGAAGATTCCGATATCCTGCCCACGGTCTGGAAATTTGACGCCAACCTGCCGGAATACCGCAAGGTGAAGTATCCGGCTGCGGAAGGCCCGAGCGAAATCAACTCCACGCCGGTCTTCTACAAGAATCGCGTGTATGTCGCCATCGGCCAAGATCCGGAGCATGGAGAAGGTGTGGGCCGCTTGGTCTGCATCGATCCGACGAAAACGGGCGACGTCACCGGCAAGGCCTTGATCTGGGAGTATAACAAGGCGCATCGCAGCATCTCCACGGTATCGATCGATCCTGAAACTGGCCTGCTGTTCCTCGGTGACTTCTCCGGTTTCGTGCATTGCCTGGATGCCGAGACGGGCAAGGTCTACTGGACGCATGATATGAAGGCGCACATGTGGGGTTCCACCATGGTGGCGGATGGCAAAGTCTATGTCGGGGACGAAGATGGCGACCTCGTGGTGCTGACGGCCACTAAGGAAAAGAAGGTGCTGAGCGAATGCAACCTCGGCGCACCGGTCTATTCCACTCCGATCATCGCCAATGGCGTACTTTACATCTCGAGCAACACGCATCTTTTCGCCTTGGAAGACACGGCGAAGGCCAAACCGGTGCCGGACCAGAAGAAGAAGCTCGAATAAGGGGCGATTCGCAAAACAACTTCAGACGTAACCCGCTTCGGCCTACGAAGCGGGTTGCTTAATAAAATCAGCAGTTCACTTTAAGCACATCAGCATCAGATACACGGTATGAGCGAAAAGACCATCACGCAGGCGGATACACAAGCAGCGCAGGACAAGTTGACCGCGCACTTGAAGGAGATCATCAACTGGCATTTCTCACCGGAAACGGGTTCACCGTTCTGGCTGGACTGGGCCAAGAAGAACTTCGATCCGCGCAAGGAAGTGCAGACGGTGGAGGATATCAAGAAGTTCCCGCACTTTCAGGATGAATGGTTGCGTGACCTGCAGCCCGAAGTCTGGGCGCCTGCTGCGTTCAAGGGCAAGCCGTTCAACATCTTTGAAACGGGCGGCACCACGGGCATGCCCAAGCAGCGCATCGGCTGGGAAGATTACAAGACGGACTACAGCGAGTTCTCCGATAAGATTTCCGACGAGCATTTCCCGCGCAATCATTATTGGCTGATGATGGGCCCCACGGGGCCTCGTCGTCTGCGTCTGGCCATTGAGCATCTCGCGAACGTGCGCGGTTCCAGTTGCTATTTCATCGACCTCGATCCGCGCTTCGTGAAGAAGCTCATCACGAACAAGCAGTTCGATGTGGCCCGTGCCTATATGGATCACGTAGTGGATCAGGCCGTGACGATCCTAAAGAACCGGAAGGTGAGCGGGCTCTTCACCACGCCGAAGCTGCTCGAAGCCCTGGCGGAAAAGATCGACATCTGGGATGCCGGTATCCGTGGTGTGTTCTGTGGCGGCACGACGATGGCGCCGCAATACGTGCGCTTCATCGTGGAAGAAGTGCTGGAAGGCCGCATCGGTTTCTATCCCACCTACGGCAACACCTTGATGGGCCTCGCCGCCAGCGTGCCGATTCGTCCAGAGGACAACTACTCCGTCACCTATTACGCCCCGCAACCGCGCGCCATCCTGCGCGTGGTGGACCCGAACAAGACGGAGATCACCAAGGGCTACGGCGAATGGGGTCGCGTGGAACTGACCACGCTGACCAAAGAGTTTTTCATGCCGCGCTTCCTGGAGCGGGATGAGGCGATCCGTCGCGAACCGCGCTTCCCGTATGCGTGGGATGGCGTGGCGGAAGTCCGTCCATTCGGCGCGATGGAGAAGAACATCGTGGAAGGTGTTTACTAACCACACCTTATCATGGACGCCGAATCCTCTGCCAAAATGCTGAAGCTGCTCGAGAGCATCGACTCCAAGCTTGATGGACTGGAGCGCATCGAAGACTTGCTCTACGACCTCAAGATGGAGGTCTGCGGCTTCGAGCATGAAGGCACGCAGTATCCCGGCTCCACGGAAAAAGTATTAAGCGCCATCGAATCGGTGGAGGCAGAGATCGGTTCCCTGCAACTATCGGTAGAGGCGTTGGACGACAAACCTGCTGAAGAAGAATCATGAGTTCCGTTCCCCATATCCCCGTCATCCGTCTCGGGCGCAATTACGAGAGCCTGGACAAGCTAGAGATCAAGAACCACTCCACTGGCGAGGTCATCGCCACCGTGTCGAGTGTGAACGCCGGCATCATCCGTAAGGATTTCAAGAAGATCGGCGAAGGCCGGGCCGCGTTGAAGAAGTTCACGGTCAAGCAGCTCATGGACCTCTCGGCGAAGGCGGGCGACCTGTTCCTGAACGGCACGTTGCCGTTCGGTGACAAGGGCCACACGCAGACGCCGCAGCAATACATCGAGACGCTCAGCCTCACCAGCGGTCTGCCGCATGTGATGGTGAAGCGGAACATGACCAAGATCCATTACGCGCTGACACACTTGGATGTCATCCTGAACGGTCTTTCGCGCGGGTTGGACATGAGCATTCTCGATTCCGGCACGGGCGAGCAATTCGGCACTAAGCTTTCCTTCTTCCCGACAGCAGCCGCGCTTGGTCTGGTGATGCCCAGCAATTCCCCGGCGGTGAATTCGCTCTGGTTGCCCGCCATCGCATTGAAGACCCCGGTGGTCATCAAGCCGGGCAAGGAAGAACCTTGGACACCGTACCGTTTGATCCAGGCATTCATGGCGGCCGGTGTGCCCGGTGAGGCGTTTGGTTTCTATCCCACCGACCACGAAGGAGCAGGGGAGATTCTCAAGACTTGCGGTCGCGCCCTCATCTTCGGTGACAAGAACACCACGGCGCAGTATGCGAACAATCCGGCCATCCAGTTGCATGGACCGGGCTGGAGCAAAATTATCGTCGGCGAGGATTGCATCGAGAACTGGCGCGATTACATCGACGTCATGGTCGGCGCCATCTCGGACAACGGCGGCCGTTCCTGCATCAATGCCTCGGCGATTGTCGTGCCGAAGTATGCGGCGGAGATCGCCGATGCCATCGCTCAGAAGCTCGGTCCGGTGAAGCCGACCAAGCCGGACGACGAGAAGGCGCGCCTGTCCGGCTTCGCGAACGTGAAGATGGCGGACTTCATTGATGCGCAGATCGAAGACGGTCTGAAGACGCCTGGGGCGACGGATGTCACCGCCAAGTATCGCGATGGTTCGCGCAAGGTGGTTTTCGAAGGCGGCACCTATATGCGCCCGACAGTGGTGCTGTGCGATTCCTTCCAGCATCCGCTGGCGAACAAAGAGTTTCTCTGCCCTTACGATAGGCTACAGCCTCGCCGTCAGCGCCATCACGAAGGACCAGAAGTTCATCGATGAAGTCATGGCGTTCCCTGAGATCGAGCGCCTGAACATCGGACCAATCTCCACCATGGCCATCTCCTGGGACCAGCCGCACGAGGGCAACATGTTCGAATTCCTCTGGCGCCGTCGTTCGATTGAAAAAGCCTGGTAAAAACTTGAACGAGAGTAATTGGCAAGGCGTCTGAGAATCGTAGTAACATATTAAAACGATGCCGAGCCAAGCACCCTTCGATTATCAACCGCGCACGCGTCTCGTCTATGGTGTGAACACCGTGGATCGCGTGGGTGAACTGGCGGCGGAACTGGGCGGCAAACGCATCCTGCTCGTCACGGATGGCGGCATCGTCAAAGCCGGTCACGCACAACGCGTGCTGGACAATCTCAGCAAACACGCCGACTCCGTCACTCTCTTCGACAAGGTTCGCGAGAATCCGACGACGAAAGATGTCGATCTATGCCTCGCCGTCGCGCGTGAAGCAAAAGTGGATCTGATCGTCGGCTTGGGTGGTGGCAGCTCCATGGACACGGCCAAGGGGACGAATTTTATCCTGACCAATGGTGGCCAGATGAAAGACTACTGGGGCGTGGGCAAAGCCACAAAGCCCATGCTGCCACTGATCGCAATTCCCACTACGGCAGGTACCGGCAGCGAATGCCAGTGTGCCGCGCTTATCGCGGATGAGGAAACGCACAACAAGATGGCGTGCCTCGATCCTAAAGCGGCAGCGAAGATAGCCATTCTAGATCCCGCGCTGACGGTCTCCATGCCGGCGCGTGTGACTGCCTTCACGGGTATTGATGCCATTGCGCACGCAGTCGAAACGGCGGTGACTAAGAAACGCACTCCGTTTTCCCTGATGTATTCCCGAGCCGCGTTCCGCCTGTTAGTGCCGAGCTTGCCGCAGGTGCTTTCCAATCCAGATGATGTGGAAGCACGTGGCCGCATGCTTCTGGGTGCTGCCTATGCTGGCACGGCGATCGAGAACAGCATGCTCGGCGCAGCTCATTCGGCGGCAAATCCACTGACGGCGCATTACAACATCGTGCACGGCCAGGCGGTGGGCATGATGTTGCCACTGGTGGTGCGCTTCAATGCCGCAGAACCGGAAGCCCTGCACGCTTACGCGGAACTGGCTTCCAGCGCGGAGATCGCTAAGTTGAAGGATGGCGAGACGCAGGCTTTGGAAGCACTCATCGCCCGGTTGGATGCCTTGCTGAACCTTGCCAAGATGCCGCGGGCGTTGGGCGAATGTGGCGTGAGCGTAGATGACTTGCCGGTCCTGGCGGATGAGGCGGCGAAGCAGTGGACGGCCAATTTCAATCCGCGCACTATCGTCGCCTCAGATTTCAAATACCTTTACGAGCAGGGCTTTGAGCGGCGTGGAGATGGCCGCATGGGCTAGTCCGGTATCACTGGCGGTTTGCGGTTTTTCTTTTCCTCTTCCAACAGATCCAGCACGGCGAGGGTGCCGGCAACGATGCCATAGCCGGGAGCGACAAACCAACCGAAGCCGGGCACGGCCAGCAGTAATAAGAATCCCATGCCCACACCCATCAAGCGCGGACGATGCTGCCGGGCAAACTTCAGGGTGCTGCCGATGCTGTATTGACGGCGCTCCAAAGGCGGATCGGAAAAACCCACCCCGGCAAGATACATCTGCACGAGGCTCATGAGGAGAAAAGCGATGGCTGCACCCAGTATCGGGATGATGCCGATGAGGAAGCAGAAGAGGAAGACGAAGATCGAGATGGTCAGTGAGGTCAGGCTGAGCGCAGCGGCCCGGAAGATCTCCTTGCCGCTGCCTTGCCAGGTGAACTTGGGCGCTTCCACCCCACCTGAGATTTTGTCCACTATTTCCGAAATGTAGCTCAGCAGGGGGGAGCATAGGACCATGATGACGTTCCGGAACAGCATGAACCCCACATAAACGCCAAGCACCCAGACCATCACGCCGAGCAATGACAGGGTTAAGGACGATTGCAGAAACTCCGGCACCCAGTTTTCGTGAAGATAACGCGAGACCGGTTTCAACCCATAGAACGTGGCCACGATGATGAAAGGGAAATAAAGCAGGCTGAGCAGTCCGGGTATGATGATGAAGCGCCAGAGCTTATGGGCCTTGATGAGCCGGTGAGCCCGCCCATAGCAACGAAACCCGGCCATGAATTCCCTCAATTTCATCTGGCGAAAGATGGTTAATGGAAGCGGGCAAATTGGCGATTACAAATGCGGGGCTACTTTTTCTTTGGCTCCAGATCGGCAAGGGGCAATGCGGAGAAGGCATTCCATTGTTCTGCCAGTTTCTTCAAGCTGGGCACGCCCCCATGCACGTAAAGTCCATAGCGCAGACGCAAGGGCTTGCCCACAGGAATGGTGAGCGGTCCATCAAAGCTCAATGCGGCACCCATCCAGCCGTCATCGCGCACATGCCATTTGCAAGGATGTCCGGGATTGATCGGGTGATCCATGAGCGTGATACCTTCCTTGGCTTTGGCGGTGATGGAGCCGGAATAGTCCACCCATTTGGCCGGTTTCCAGAAAATCTCTTTTTCATTCACCCCGCCCTCAGAATTCCGCATCACACCATCACCGTCCTTGACTCCGATAGTCTTGGCCATCCGGACACTCATGGGACCGAACGAGGTTTTGCCGAACACGATCTCCTTGCCTTTAGGCTCCAGCTTGAGATCAATCAACAGCAGCCATTCTTTTTTAGGCAAAACGACTACCGATGTCCTCCGGGTTTCAATCATAAGGACCTGATTATTCGTGCTGACCCAATGATTGATAGTCGTGACGGCAGCCTCGGAATCACCGTCTTCCAGCTTTTCTACGCGTTGGTGGACAATCTGTCCGGCATTGGCATCGGCCCAGAAAGACTGGCCGTTCAGGTCATGGTGCGTGATCCAGGCGGAGTTGTGGTGGCGATGGCCGTGAGGATCCTGAGGATGCCCCATGCGCGTGAGCGAATGTCCGGCGGGACCGATCAACGGATAAACGAACGGACGGCGCAAGTCCTTGCCGAAGTGGTAGCGGGCGATCTCGGTGCCATCGCGCTGGAAGGAGACTTGATCATAGGGCAGGGGGATAGCCTGCATGAGGGGAACTTCAGCGCTTTGGGATGAATGCAATCCGACCAGGCAAACCAAGGTGCCAAAGAGAATCCGGAGGTTCATGCCGACAGTTTGCTTGAGACTTCCGGGACTGAAAAGGAAAAGGCAGCCTTGAAGGCTGCCTTTTCATGAACAAATCAATGCTGGGGAATCAGCGGTTAGGCGGGACGCCCTCACCGATATACATATAGGTCGCCCAATTCTTGCCGGCGAAGTCATAGGGACCGGCCCAGGCAGTCTCACGACCACCGCTCAAGCGCTCGACCACCGCATGGGCGGCGACGAATAGATTCAGAGTGCCCAGTTCCGAGCGAGGAATCGAATAGGTGACGTCTTGTGCGAGACCGGAGAACGCTTCGCCGTACTCGAAATGCCCGATCTTTACATTGCCGCTGCCGGTCTGGGGGATGCTGGCAAAATCAGGAGCCACGGCGAGGTGGGTTTCATTCAACTTCCAGCCATCCTCGAGGAGATAACGCACATAGACGTTATCTGCGTCCGCATAGACCAGGATCAGGCCGGCCGTTTCATTCTGGCCGGCGATGAGGGGAGAGGTGGTGAGCAGGACTTGGGCGCTGGCGCGTTGCGAAAGCAACAGGCCAACTGCCAACGTCAGGAGCGCCAAGGAGCGCAAGAGCAGGGGTTTCAGGTGGTTCATGGTGATTGCTAGTTATTTGTTAAACTGGATCAAGAGGAGAGGTTGGAGTTTTCCCGGTTCATCAGCATCAGCTTCGGGAAACGTCTGGCTCCCGCGAGTAACAAACACACTCCGGCGCTGATAAGTCCGGGGTGAAATTCTGGCACTTTGGGCTTGTAGGAGATGTCATACAGCCCGATGCCCTGGGCAAATGGATCGTTCTCACTGCCTGCCCCTTCACCGTAGGTAAAAGTGAAACTGGATACCGTGTTTGTGCCGAAAGAGATGCCGACGCTGCCTTGGCTGCTAAAATCGTTGGCGACGTCCTTACCGGTGATGGTCTGATTCGTTCCGGAACCGCCGGTCTGTGCGTAGGTGGAGTTGGAAACAGTGATCGTTGGGGCAACCAAGGTGTTATTGGTCGCAGTCGCGGTGATCGAGCGGACTTGATCCACGAAAGCGCGCTCAGGGTTTTTGCCTTTGCCGGTGACGGCACCAGTGTCGACATCGAACAGGGTGAATTCCACATCGCTAACACCGGCCGTGTAATGGAAGGTGACAGTAACGGTGATCGCTTGCGAAGTGTTGCTGTAATCCACGTAAAGATCTAACTGATCGGTGCCCGAACCCAATCCGCCAGTAAAATCATCGGTAATTTGCGGGTAACTGGAACTGAAAAAGCGGCTGGTGTTGCCGGTGATGGTCACGGTCACGTCATTGCCCGCGTTGTCTGGATCGATATCGAATGAGCCGGTGAGGGAACCTGCCGTCCAAGTCACATTGCTCCAGTCCAAGACGATGGCATTCGCTGGCTGAACTCCAAACAGGCAAACAGCGAGAAACGCGAACATCAGGACGATGTTCTTCATGCGTTTCAAAAATGGCCCGTTAGTGGACATGTCTTCGTAAGATATCAATGGCTAGGGTAAATGTTTCCCATGCCCCGTTTATCCGAGTCACCTTAACATGTTCGCAAGTCGTTCAGCAAAGAGGATTTGCTACGCGAATATTGCTATTATGGCACTGGACTTATCGGCTCTATAAACAAGCCGTGTGGCTCTATTAAAACGAGCTTTCTGATAGTTTTATCGGTGTGGAGTGTGTAATATGTGGACACTTTTATTAGCTTTAAAAGCTATGAATCAGTTTCACCCTTATCATGCAGTATTTGGGAGAAGCCAGTTTCATATCTGACTTGCAAAGCAACGTGAGTGGAGGACTCTTGCTCCCCTAACGTTTTAGTTTTTTATGAGCGACTTACTTTCTCAAATGAAGCAGTTCAGCCTGATCGTGGCTGACACCGGCGACTTTGCCAGCATCCGCAAGTATCAACCGCGCGATGCGACGACGAATCCTTCTCTGATCCTGAAGGCGGCGCAAATGGATGAATATCAGGATCTCGTGAACCGTGTGATCGCGGAGACGAAAAAGGAGTCTTCCTCCACCACACCGAATCTCGAACTGGCAATGGACAAGCTGGCGGTGGCGTTCGGTCTGGAGATTCTGAAGATCGTGCCGCATCGCGTCTCCACGGAAGTGGACGCGCGCCTGAGCTTTGACAAGGAAGCTTCCGTGGCCAAAGCGCACTCGTTGATCGAGCGCTACACGAAGGCGGGCATCTCGAAGGATCGCATCCTGATCAAACTCGCGACGACATGGGAAGGTGTGCAGGCGGCCGCTGAACTCAAGAAGTCCGGCATCAACTGCAATCTCACGCTGCTCTTCTCTTTCGCCCAGGCTGTGGCTTGTGCAGAAGCGGGCGTGCAGCTCGTCTCTCCGTTCGTGGGACGTATCCTCGACTGGCACAAGAAGAACTCCGGCAAAGACAGCTACGCCGCCGCGGAAGATCCGGGCGTGGTGTCCGTGACGAAGATTTACAACTACTACAAGAAGTTCGGCTACAAGACGGAAGTCATGGGCGCGAGCTTCCGTAACGTGGGCGAGATACTGGAGCTGGCCGGCAGCGATTTGTTGACCATCAGTCCCGCGCTCTTGGAAGAGATGCACAAGACGAATGGCACCGTCTCCCGTAAGCTCACCACTGAAGCCGCGAACGCCAGCGATCTGAAGAAGATCACACTGGATGAAAAGGCCTTCCGCTGGATGCACAATGAGGATGCGATGGCCACCGAGAAGCTGTCCGAAGGCATCCGTCTTTTCGCGGCAGATTCCATCAAGCTGGAGAAGTTCCTGATCACGAAGTTCCAGTAAACCTGTTT
>JAJNBN010000394.1 GCA_021156225.1 Verrucomicrobiota bacterium
AGCTAGGGTGCTGAGGGCGGTTTTTTTATTATTCTGATAGGCGCCGCTGCCGTGACGGTTTGTCGGCTGAAGATGGAAACTGGCTGAAATCAGGGGGTATGAAAGGAATTACTGATTCAGCGGATTAGTAGACGAGAATTCGTCCCTTTTGTTCAAAAAAATCGCTTGTGAAAAATTTCACGATGGGTCACTCTGCCGGACCGTTTCGGATGTAACGACGTACGGATGCGTCCTGTTATCAGGCTTCGCAGACGTGTTTAGGGTAAATTTTAATGCGCACGCTGAAATCCATGTTGGCGGCAGTGGCCTTGTTGGCCCTGCCACTGTTCGGTCTGGCTGCTGAAGCTGCAGCTCCGGCCGTGCAGGACACTTTGCATGCGGCCACCAATGCGGTCGGTGAAGCGGCTGCGGCTCATCCTGAGGGCGGTGAGCATGGCAAGGTGGCTCATACGCTGCCTTTGGCGGCTCCCGTCATTAAATCCATCCAGATCACGGATGGGTTTGCTTTCAAGATCACGAACTCGATGCTGGTGATGGCGTTGGTGGCCTTGGGCTTGATCGTTTTCGCGCAGCTCGCCACGAAGAATGTGCAATTGGTTCCGAAAGGGCTGCAAAACTTCGCTGAATGGGTGGTTGAATCCCTTTCTGATTTCCTGGCTGGTATCTTGGGGCCGAAACTGACGAAGCAAACATTCTGGTTCTTTGCGACGGTCTTTTTGTTCATTCTCTCCGCTAACTGGTTCGGTCTGTTGCCGGGTGTGGGCACGTTTGGCTGGGGTGAGACTGATTCAGCGGGTCATTTGCATATCACGCATCCGGTTCTTCGTGGTGCGAATGCGGACATGAACATGACGCTGGCCTTGGCGCTGGGCTTTTTCATGATGTGGATCATCTGGTCCATCCAGCATAACGGTGTGGGTGGGGTGTTCTCGCACATCTTCGTTTATCATGGTGAGGCGCAGGGCGGCATGCGCATGATGCTGTTCGTCATGTTCTTCCTGGTGGGCTTTTTGGAGGTCATCTCCATCATGATCCGTCCGGTGACGTTGAATTTCCGTCTGTTCGGTAACGTTTACGCGGGTGAAACGCTGCTGGAGACGATGTTGCACAAGGGTGGTTTTCTGGCGGCGCTGCCGTTCTATTTCTTGGAATTGATGGTCGGTGCCATCCAGGCGCTGGTATTCACGCTTTTGACGGCTGTCTTCACGGCCTTGATGTGCCGTCATGATGATGCGCATGAGGCGGCGGGGGAGAAAGAGGCGGCGCATCGCTAAAAACAATTTCGACAACCGGACCGTGGCAATGATCTGCGGGGGTTGTTGAGCAACACCAAACAAAGTAAAATAATGACAGGTAATATCGCCATCGCTGGTGCCGCTCTTGGTGGCACCATTGCCCTCGGTCTGATCGGTTACAAGGCTTGCGAAGCCGTTGTCCTTTGCTGTTGGCCGCTCAAGATGGTGGCGTGGTGGATGGCTTGAAGAATACGGCGCAGGATATTGGGACGAAGTTCGGTTTCGATACCCAGCTGTTCATCTCGCAGTTGATCGGCTTCTTCATCGTGGCCGCGGTGCTCTACAAGTTCGCCTTCAAGCCGTTGCAGAACGTGCTGGCGGAACGTGAGAAGCGCATCGCTGACAGTCTGGCGGCCGCCGAGAAGATGAAGGCTGATCTGGCCAAAGCGGATGAAGATCGCAAGCGCGCTCTTGCCGAAGCAGGTGTCCAGGCCCAGAAGATCATTGAAGAAGCCCGTGCTGCCGCTGCTGCGATCACCGAGCGTGAGAGCCAGAAGGCCATCGCTACCGCTGCGGAGATCATCGCCAAGGCGAAGCAGGCGAATGAGAATGAATTCAAGCGTCTGGAAACGGAATTGAAGCGCGAGATCGGTCGTCTGTCCGTGCAGGCGGCGATGCGTGTGTCCGGCAAGATCCTGACGGCAGAAGACCAGAAGCGTCTGGCCGAGGAAACCAACAGCCAGTTGGCCGCCTAAGCTGAAACACCTTACTAAACACTGTGAAAATCGGCAAACAAGCCCGTCGTGACGCGAAGCAGCTCTTTTTGGCCTGCAAAGCGAACGGTCTGTTGGACGAGAACCGCGTGCGCCAGGCGGTGAATGAAGTCATCGCCAAGAAGCCGCGCGGTTACGTGGCCGCGCTCCAGCATTTCCAGCGGTTGGTGAAGCTGGACATCGAGCGCCGTGCAGTGCGGGTGGAAGATGCGACCGAGACTTCGCCGGACCTGAAGGCCAGCATCAAGGCGAACTTGGAAAAGCGTTATGGTCCCGGTCTGCATGTCGAGTTCGCGGTGAACCCGGCGCTGATCGGCGGTTTGCGGATCAAAGTCGGCAGTGATGTGTATGACGGCAGCGTGGTCGCCCGTCTGAATGCCTTGCAGGAAGCTATTTAATCGATTTAGGAATTTAACGAACAGCTATGAGCTCCATTCTCCAGGATATTGAAGCCCAAATCACCGGCGTGAAGACGTCGGTCTCCAAGCAGAACGTCGGTATCGTCCGTGAGATCTCGGACGGTGTGGCCAAGATCGAAGGCCTGACGGACGCGATGTCCAACGAGATGTTGGACTTCGGCAACGGAGTCATCGGCCTCGCGCTGAACCTCGAAGAAACCGAAGTCGGCGCCATCATCTTGGGCGACTACCTTGGCGTCAAAGAGGGCGCGGAAGTCCGCACGACGGGCAAGCTGCTCTCCGTGCCGGTGGGCAAGGGCCTGCTCGGCCGCGTGGTGGACGTGCTCGGTCGTCCCTTGGACGGCAAAGGCCCGGTCCAATCCACGGTGCAATATCCCGTGGAAAAGATCGCGCCTGGCATCATCAAGCGCCAGTCGGTAAGCCAGCCGCTCCAGACGGGCATCATGGCCATCGACGCGATGATCCCGGTCGGCCGCGGCCAACGCGAGCTGATCATCGGTGACCGTTCGACGGGCAAGACCGCGATCGGCGTGGACACGATGATCAACCAGGCCAAGATCAACAACCAGGCCAAGCAGGCGGATGGAACGTTCCCGAAGGGTTTCCGTCCGGTTTACAGCATTTACGTGGCGGTCGGTCAGAAGCAATCCAACGTGGCGCGCGTGATCGCGGAGTTGGACAAGGCCGGTGCGTTGGAATACTCCATCGTCGTGGTGGCTGCTGCTTCGGATTCCGCCGCGAACCAATACCTCTCTCCGTTCTCCGGTGCGGCGATGGGTGAGTGGTTCATGGATAACGGCATGGATGCGCTGATCATCTATGATGATTTGTCCAAGCAGGCCGTTGCTTACCGCCAAGTTTCTCTCGTCTTGAAGCGTCCGTCCGGCCGTGAAGCGTATCCGGGTGACGTGTTCTACCTCCACAGCCGTTTGCTGGAACGTTCCGCCCGGGTGAACGAACGCAGCGGTGGCGGTTCTTTGACGGCGCTGCCGATCATCGAGACGCAAGCTGGCGACGTGTCCGCTTACATCCCGACGAACGTGATCTCGATCACGGACGGCCAGATTTATCTGGAAACGGATCTGTTCTATCAAGGTGTTCGTCCCGCTATTTCCGTCGGTCTCTCGGTGTCCCGCGTAGGGTCCGCCGCGCAGATCAAGGCGATGAAGCAGGTGGCCGGCAAGATCAAGCTGGACCTGGCGCAATACCGCGAGCTCGCGGCCTTCGCGCAGTTCGGTTCCGATCTTGATGCCAAGACGCAAGCCACGCTGGAACGCGGCAAGCGCATCGTGGAACTTTTCAAGCAGAACCAGTACAATCCGCAGTCCGTGGAGAATCAGGTGACGACCCTCTGGACGATGCAGAATGGTTTGCTGGATGATGTGCCGGTGGAGAAGGTGAAGGATTTCCAAGGCAAGTTGAGCGACTTCCTGAACACCCGCAAGGGCTCGTTGATCGAGAAGATCCGCACCGAGAAAGCCGTCAATGATGCCTTGGCGGCGGAATTGAAGGCCGCGGTGACCGAGTTCAAGCAATCGTACCGCTAAGCGAAGAGTCACGGCCGTAAACGTTATCTAACGAACCATGCCCAGCACGCGCGACATACGCCGACGGATCAAGTCGGTGAAGAACACGGCGCAGATCACCAAGGCGATGCAGATGGTGGCGTCGTCCAAGATGCGCAAGGCGCAGTTGGCGGCCATCGCCGGCCGGCCGTATGCCACGCTCATGAACGAAGTGCTGGCGGCGGTGAGCGAAGGCGCCGGTGAGTTCACCCATCCGTTGATGGAAAAGCGGGCGGTGAAGAAGCGCGCAGTGATCGTGATCAGCACGGACAAGGGTCTGTGCGGTGCCTTGAATTCCAACCTGCTGCGGGAAGCAGGCAAGCTGGACAAGAACACGACGGTTTATATCACGGCGGGCCGCAAGGCCTCGCAGTTCATCGCGCGCACGAAGCGTAATCTGGCGGCGGAGTTCACGTATAAGGACGCGCCGCAATTCAGCGAAGCGCGGGCCATCTCGAAGTTCGCGCAGGAGCTGTTCCTGAGCGGTGAAGTGGACCAGGTGGACGTGCTCTACACGAACTTCATCAACACGCTCGCGCAGAAGGCCGAGATGCGCACGTTGCTGCCGCTGGGTGAGATCAGCGCGTTGGAGGCCGACATGGACGGCCATAACAATGAAGCGGCCACGTTGGCGAAGGGTGAGCTGGAATACCAGTTTGAACCGACTGCGGGCGAGGTGTTCAGCAACTTGCTGCCGCATTACCTGAATTATCAGGTCTATCAATTTCTGCTGGAAGCCAAGGCGTCCGAGCATAGTGCGCGGATGGTGGCGATGAAGAGCGCGACGGACAACGCGAAGCAGCTCATCAAAGACCTCACGCTGGAATACAACAAGCTGCGTCAGGCGAATATCACGAAAGAACTTTTGGAAATCACCAGCGCCGCGATGGCGATGGGCTAATTCTAGATCTGCATGAACAAAGGCAAAATCGTTCAAATCATCGGTCCCGTGGTGGACGTGGAATTCCCAGGCACACCGCCTGCGATCTACAACGCCCTGACCATCAATTTCACGCCGCCCGGCGGCCAAGAGGTCAAGCTGACGCTCGAAGTGCAGCAGCACTTGGGCGACAACTGGGTCCGCGCCGTCGCGATGAGCACCACGGAAGGTCTCAAGCGCGGCATGGAAGTCACCGACGTGGGCGCACCCATCTCGATGCCGGTCGGTGAGGCCGTCATGGGCCGGGTGTTCAATGTGACGGGTGACCCCATCGATGAACAGGGACCGGTCAAGGCCGACAAATATAACCCGATTCACCGTCAAGCTCCGGCGCTCGTGGACCAGTCCACCAGCCCGCAGATCCTGACGACGGGTATCAAAGTCATCGACTTGATCTGCCCGTTCTTAAAGGGTGGTAAAGTCGGCGCGTTCGGTGGCGCCGGTGTAGGCAAGACCGTCGTGATCATGGAGCTCATCAACAACATCGCGAAGCTGCACGGCGGCATCTCGATGTTCGCGGGTGTCGGTGAGCGTACCCGTGAAGGTAACGATCTTTACAACGAAATGATCGAGTCCAACGTCATCAAGGTGAAGAAGGACGAGCATGGTCATCCGAAGAAGGATGAGCATGGCATGCCGATCATCGAACCCGGTTCCCGTATCGGACTGGTGTATGGCCAGATGAACGAACCTCCCGGTGCGCGTCTGC